>JAZBPF010000138.1:0-13656 GCA_036351515.1 Pseudomonadales bacterium
ACGGCGTCGGCGCCGGTCTCGGCGGCGATCTCCACCAGGCGCTTGGCGATGAGCGGGCGCGCGATGGAGGTGCCGAGCAGGTACTCGCCCTCGTAGAGCGCGTTGGCGCGGAACATGGGGAAGACGAAGTCCCGCACGAACTCCTCGCGCAGGTCCTCGATGTAGATCGCGCTCGCGCCGAGGGTCTCCGCCTTCGCCCGGGCGGGCTCGACCTCCTCCCCCTGGCCGATGTCCGCCGTGAAGGTGACGACCTCGCAGCCGTGGGTCTCCTGGAGCCACTTCAGGATCACGGAGGTGTCGAGCCCTCCGGAGTACGCCAGCACGACCTTGTCGACCACGATCCCGTCCTCCCTCGTTCGTCCCGCCTCGCGCACCCGCGCGGGCCGGCGCGCATGGTACAGAAATCCGCCCGTTCCCGGTGCCGCGCCGCGGCGCGGGAGCCGCGCATGCTAAGGTGCGCGTCCAGCCATCGCGCCCCCGGGAGCATCGTGAGCGACGAGCCAGGCGAGTCCGCGCCGCAGGATCCTTCCGCGGCCCCCCGGTCCCCCATGGCCGAACGCTTCCGCGGCTTCCTGCCGGTGGTCGTGGACGTGGAGACCGGCGGCTTCCGCAAGGAGACCGACGCCCTCCTCGAGCTCGCCGCCGTGACCCTGGCCTTCGACGCGAAGGGCGAACTCGCCCCCGCCGAGGCGCTCACCGTGCACGTGGAGCCCTTCGAGGGCGCGAACATCGAGCCCGCGGCGCTGGAGTTCACGGGCATCGATCCCTTCAGCCCCCTGCGCGGCGCCGTCCCGGAGAAGGAAGCCCTGCAGCGGGTGTTCCGCGTCGTCCGCCGCGCCGTGCGCGACGCGGGCTGCAACCGGGCCGTGCTCGTGGGCCACAACGCCCACTTCGATCACGGCTTCGTGCAGGCCGCGGCCCAGCGCCAGGACGTGAAGCGCAACCCCTTCCACCCCTTCTCCTGCTTCGACACGGTCACGCTCGGCGGGCTCGCCCTCGGCCAGACCGTGCTCGCCCGCGCCTGCGAGGCCGCCGGCATCCCCTTCGACGGGCGGGAGGCCCACTCGGCGCTCTACGACGCCCAGAAGACCGCGGAGCTGTTCTGCACCGTGGTCAACCGCTGGCGAGAGCTCGGCGGCTGGCCGCCACCCCGCGATTGACAACGATTCGCATTCGATGGATATTCGCACGGTCACCGCAGGAGACCGTCCGATGTTCGTGTGCATCTGCAACCAGGTCCGGGAACGCGAGATCGTCGGCGCGGTGCGTGCCGGCGCGCGGACGCTCGACGATCTGACCTGCGAACTGGACGTCGCCACCTGCTGCGGCAAGTGTGCCGACGACGCCGTGCGCGTCATCCACCGCACCCTCGGCGCCGAACTCCCTCCCCCCTCGTTCGACCTCGGCTTCGACGCCACCGCCGTCGCCTGATCCCCCGGGCGGCCCACCGCCACTGCGGATCGTTCTCGTTTTTCCTTCCGTTTCAATTACTTCCGGTTGAACCCAGCGCGCCGCTCGGACATCATGCGTCCGCGGGCAGGTACCTTGCGAATCGGAATCCGAGGAGACCCCATGAAGGGTGACGCGAAGGTCATCGAGTACCTGAACAAGGTGCTCTACAACGAGCTGGTGGCCATCAACCAGTACTTCCTGCATTCGCGGATGCTGAAGGACTGGGGCTTCGAGCGCCTCGGAGACAAGGAATACGAGGAATCGATCGACGAGATGAAGCACGCGGACGAGCTGATCAAGCGCATCCTGTTCCTGGAGGGGCTGCCGAACCTCCAGGACCTGGGGCGGCTGCGCATCGGCGAGAACGTGCGCGAGATCCTCGAGTGCGACCTGTCCCTCGAGCACCAGGCGGTGCCCGACCTGCGGGACGGCATCGTCCATTGCGAGCAGGTGCGGGACTACGTCTCGCGGGACCTGCTCCGCTACATCCTCACTTCCGAGGAAGAGCACATCGACTGGCTGGAGACCCAGCTCGGGCTCATGGACAAGCTGGGCGAGCAGAACTACCTGCAGTCGAGCACCTGAGCACGGTGGCCGCGCGCCGGGGTGGCGCGCGGCCCCTGCCGGCTCACCCTTCCGAGGAATCCTCCTCCAGCTGACCGGCCCGCTCCGCGGCCCCGCGGACGAGGGTCTTCAGCTCCCCGCTCTCGTACAGCTCGGTCACGATGTCGCAGCCACCGACGAGCTCGCCCTCGACCCAGAGCTGCGGGAAGGTCGGCCAGTTGCCGTACTTCGGCAGGTTGGCCCGCACCTCCGGATGCGCCAGCACGTCCACGTAGGCGAAGCGCTGACCGCAGGCCATGAGGGCCTGGACCGTCTGAGCGCTGAAGCCGCACTGCGGCATCTGCGGGGATCCCTTCATGTAGAGCAGGATGGGGTTGTTCTCGATCTGCTCGCGCAGCGTGTCCATGATGTCCATGGCGGTACTCTCCGTCGGCGGACTCGGGGGCGGAGGTCGGTGGGCCCCGCCCTTCCACGGCGCTAGTGTACGGGGGCCGCCCGCGGAAACCAAAGCACCGCGGTCGGGATTGACCACCGCAGGCCGGGAGCCCCCATGGAAGCGAACCCCTTCGACGAGCCCATCGAGCGCCGCGGCACCGCATCGGTCAAGTGGGACCGCTACGCGGACCGCGACGTGCTGCCGTTCTGGGTGGCGGACATGGAGTTCCGGGCCCCGGAGCCGGTGCTCGAGGCACTCCGGCGCCGCGTCGAGCACGGGATCTTCGGCTACACGCGCACCCCGGACGGGCTCGTGGAGGCCACGCTGGCCTTCCTCGCGGAGCGCTACCGCTGGCGCGTGGAGGCCGAGTGGCTGGTGTGGCTGCCCGGCGTCGTCCCGGCCTTCAACCTCGCGTGCCGCGCCGTCGGCGAGCCGGGCGACGCGGTCATGACCGCCGTCCCCGTCTACTACCCGTTCCTCGCCGCTCCGGGCAACGCCGGCCGCCGGCGCCTCGACACGCGCCTCGTGCGCGACGGCGAGCGCTGGGTCATGGACTTCGAGGCGCTCGAGGCCGGACTGACGGTGGACACCCACCTCTTCCTGCTCTGCAACCCCCAGAACCCCACGGGGCGCGTCTACGAGCGCGCGGAGCTCGAGCGCCTCGCGGCGATCGCCGAGCGTCACGACCTCGTGCTCTGCAGCGACGAGATCCACGCCGAGCTCGTGCTCGACCCGGACCGCGAGCACCTGCCGATCGCCACCCTGTCCCCGGAGCTCGCCCGGCGGACCATCACGCTCATGGCGCCCACGAAGACCTACAACACGCCGGGGCTGTCCTGCGCCTTCGCGATCATTCCCGACCCGGCGCTCCGCCGCCGCTTCGAGGGCGCGACCGCGGGCCTCGTCCCCGGCGTGAGCCCCCTCGCCTACGCCGCCGCCGAGGCGGCCTACGCGGCCGGGGAACCCTGGCGCCAGGAGCTCCTCGCGGTGCTGCGTCGCAACCGCGACCGGCTCCAGGAGACCGTGGCGGCGCTCCCGGGCCTGTCCATGGCGCCCGTGGAGGCCACCTGCCTCGGCTGGATCGACGCGACGGGGCTCGGCGTCGAGGATCCCCAACGGTTCTTCGAGGGGGCGGGCATCGGCCTGTCCCCCGGGCACCAGTTCGGCGGCGAGGGCTTCGTGCGCTTCAACTTCGGCTGCTCGGCATCGATGCTGGAGGAAGGGCTCGCGCGGATGCGGGGGGCGGTGGAGAGCAGGAGAGACTGAAGCCGGGTTCCGAAACGCCTGTGGGAGCAGGCTTCAGCCGCGACTGCACGGCCCGACGCGGTCGTCGCAACTGAAACTCGCACCCACAGTGACGGCGCCGACACCCCCTGTGGGAGCAGGCTTCAGCCGCGACCTTCGTCGTCGTTCCCCGAAGGCGTCCCCCACCCCCCACCCCCCGGTGTGTGCAGATCCAGCAGCGAACCGGCGCGCACGTCGAGCCGGCACTTGCCCGGCAGCGCCTCGCCGTCGAGGAAGGCCGCGCCCGGGGACCCGTCCTCGCCGCCGGCGAGGCCCCAGGGGGCGTGGGTCCGGCGCTCACCCAGGAGCGTCACCGTGGCGTCCTCGAGGAAGCGGTAGCTGCGGATCACCCCGTCGCCCCCCCGGTGACGGCCGGCGCCCCCCGAACCCCGGCGGACCGCGTAGCGCTCGACGCGGAGCGGATAGTGCGCCTCCAGGCTCTCCACGGGCGTGTTGAGCGTGTTGGTCATGTGCGCGTGCACCGCATCGATCCCGGGGCCCGAGGCGTGGGCGCCGAGGCCGCCGGCGAGGGTCTCGTAGTAGTCCCAGGACCGCATGCCGCGAGATCCCATGGCGACGTTGTTCATGGTCCCCTGGGCCGCCGCCGGGATGCGCTCGGGCAGCGCCGGGGCGAGGGCCCGGAGCAGCACGTCGACCACCCGCATGGAGGTCTCCACGTTGCCCGCCGCGACCGCCGCAGGCCGACGGGCGTTGAGCAGGCAGCCCTCCGGGGCGCGCAGGGAGACGGGCCGGAAGGCACCGCCGGAGGCCGGCGTCTCCGGCGGCATGAGACAGCGGAGGACGTAGAACACCGCGGCCGCGGCCACCGAGAGCGGACAGTTGAGGTTGCCCTCCACCTGCGGCGCGGTGCCCGCGAAGTCGACGGTCGCCGTCTCCCCGTGCACGTCCACGCGCACGGCGATGCGCAGGTCGTCGTGGCCGAAGCCGTCGCCGTCGAGGAGATCCTCCGCGCGCCAGGAGCCGTCCGGGATCGCCGCGAGGGTGGCCCGGGCGAGGCGTTCGGCGTAGTCCCCGAGCGCGACGACCGCATCGCCGAAGGCCGCCGCGCCCGTCTCCGCGGCGAGCCCCGCGAGCGCCCGGGCGCCGGCCCGCGCCGCGGAAACCTGCGCGGCGAAGTCCGCCAGCCTCGGCGCCTCGCTCCAGTGCGCCGTCTCCGCGGGCAACTCGTCGCCGGCGAGGCGGGCGAGGATCGACGCCGCCGCCCGGGTGACCCGCCCGTCCCGTTCCAGCAGGAGCGGCGGAATCACCACGCCCTCCTCCTCGAGGCGCCGGGAGAGGGGCATGGAGCCCGGCGTGTCGGCGCCGATGTCCGCGTGGTGGGCCCGGGTCACGGCGAAGCCGATGCGGACGCCCGCCAGGAACACGGGCACCACCACGGTCACGTCCGGCAGGTGCGTACCGCCGAGGAAGGGGTCGTTCACCACGAGCACGTCGCCGGGCTGCCAGCGCTCGGCCACCACGAGGTCGCGCATGGCGAAGGCCATGCTCCCGAGGTGCACGGGAATGTGCGCGGCCTGCGCGAAGAGCGCGCCCTCGGCGTCGAAGAGCGCACAGGAGAAGTCGAGCCGGTCCTTGATGTTCGGCGAGAAGGCGCTGCGCCGGAGCACGACGCCCATCTCCTCGCACACGGCCTGCGCCCGGCTGGCCAGCAGGGCGAGCTCGATCCCGTCCATCGGCGGACTCCGCAGGGAAGGCAGGTTTGCTAGCATACGCGGCTTCGTTTCCGTCGCCGCCCCGGGGCCTTCCGGCCCGGAGCGGTGACCGGCAGGAGCAGCGCGCGCGTGTCCGACCCCGCCCTCATGGAGACCTACCGACGCCTGCCCGTGGCCTTCACGCGCGGCGAGGGTCCCTGGCTCTACGACACGGAGGGGCGCGCCTATCTCGACGCCCTCTCCGGCATCGCCGTGTGCGGCCTCGGCCATGCCCATCCGCGCGTCGCGGAGGCGATCGCGCGGCAGGCGTCCACGCTCGTGCACACCTCGAACCTCTACCGGGTGCCGCTCCAGGAAGCGCTCGCGGAGCGCCTCTGCGCGCGCGCCGGCATGGACCGGGTGTTCTTCGGCAACTCCGGCGCCGAGGCGAACGAGGCCGCGATCAAGCTGGCGCGGCTCTGGGGCCATCGCAAGGGCTACAAGGCGCCGCAGATCGTCGTCATGGAGGGCGCCTTCCACGGCCGCACCCTCGCGACGCTCACGGCCACGGGCAATCGCAAGGTGCAGGCGGGCTTCGAGCCCCTCGTCGCCGGCTTCGTGCGCGCCCCCTACGGCGATGCCGACGCGCTGGCCACCATCGCCGAGAACCAGCCGGAGGTGGTGGCCGTGCTCGTGGAGCCGATCCAGGGCGAGGGCGGCATCGTCGTGCCGCCCGCGGGCTATCTCGAGGCGCTCCGCGCCCACTGCGACGCCCACGGCTGGCTGCTCATGCTCGACGAGGTGCAGACGGGCGCGGGCCGCACCGGTCGGCTGTTCTGCTACCAGCACACGTCCGTGCTTCCGGACGTGGTGACCGTGGCCAAGGGCATCGCCAACGGCTTCCCGATCGGCGCCTGCCTGGCCCGCGGCGAGGCGGCCGAGGTGCTCGGCCCGGGCACCCACGGCTCCACCTTCGGCGGCAATCCCCTCGCCTGCGCGGCGGCGGCCGCCACCCTCGACGTGCTCGAGGACGACGCGCTCTGCACCCGGGCGGAGGCGCTCGGGGCCCGCATGCGCGCCCGCTTCGAGGAGGCGCTCGCCGGCGAGAACCGCGTCGTGGAGATCCGCGGCCTCGGCCTCATGATCGGCATCGAGCTCGCCGAGCCCGCGCCGGACCTGGTGGCCCGCGCGCTCGCCGCCGGCCTGCTCCTGAACGTCACCCAGGAGCGGGTCGTCCGCCTCCTGCCGCCCCTCGTGCTCTCGGACGCCGAGGCCGACGAGGTGGTCGATCGGGTCGTCGCCCTGATCCGCGACGGCGCCTGATCCTCGCCCGCCACCGTTACCGGAAGAACCGCCATGACCGTGCGTCACTACCTGTCCCTGGACGACTTCGACCTGCCGACCTTCGAGCGCGTGATCGAGCGCGCCATCGAGCTGAAGGACCTGCAGCGCCGGGGCGTGCCGCACACGACGCTCACGGGCCGGACCCTCGCGATGCTCTTCGAGCAGCCCTCCACGCGCACCCGCGTCGCCTTCGAGACGGGCATGACCCAGCTCGGCGGCCATGCCCTGTTCCTGACCGCGGCGGACACGCAGCTCGGGCGCGGGGAACTCGTGGAGGACGCGGCCCGCGTGCTCTCGGAGATGGTCGACGTGGTCATGATCCGCACGCCGGACCAGGAGAAGATCGAGGCCTTCGCGAGCACGGCGACGGTGCCCGTGATCAACGCCATGTCCCGGGTGCAGCACCCCTGCCAGATCCTCGCGGACATGCAGACCTTCTACGAGCGCCGCGGGCCCATCACGGATCGGCGCGTCGCCTTCGTGGGCGACGGCTACAACATGTGCAAGAGCTACGTGATCGCCTCGCACGTGTTCGGCTTCGACCTGCGCGTGGCGTGCCCGAAGGGCTTCGAGCCGGACGCGGCCTGGGTGGCCCGCTACGGGGGCCGCGTGGAGGTGGGGAACGACCCGGAGGCCGCCGTCGACGGCGCGGACCTCGTGGTCACGGAC
The DNA here is from genome assembly GCA_036351515.1 of Pseudomonadales bacterium. Classification (GTDB taxonomy): domain Bacteria; phylum Pseudomonadota; class Gammaproteobacteria; order Pseudomonadales; family Azotimanducaceae; genus JAZBPF01. The sequence continues at coordinate 7,402 of JAZBPF010000138.1, forward strand.
GTCTGGGCCTCCATGGGCCACGAGGACCAGCAGCTCCTGCGCCTGCGCCGCTTCCAGGGCTTCCAGGTGGACCAGCGCCTGCTGGACCGGGCGCGGGACGACGTGCTCTTCATGCACTGCCTGCCGGCGCACCGGGGCGAGGAGATCTCCGAGGACCTGCTCGAGGATCCGCGCTCCGTCGTCTTCGACGAGGCCGGCAACCGCCTGCACTCGCAGAAGGCGCTGCTCGAGTTCCTGCTCGGCGCCTGAGGCTGCGCGGGGCTCCGGCCCCGCTCAGCTCCCGAAGAACTGGTCCAGGGGCCAGGGGCGCTCGATGCCGAAGCCCTGGGCGAAGTCCACGCCGATCTCCCGCAGCCGCTCGAGGATCTCGCCGGTCTCCACGAACTCGGCGATGGTCTGCTTGCCCATGAAGTGGGCGATCTCGTTCACGGACTTCACCACCGCGTAGTCGGCGGGATTGCGCACCAGGTCCTTCACGAAGACCCCGTCGATCTTCACGTAGTCCACGGGGAGGTTGCGCAGGTAGGAGTAGGACGACAGGCCCGTGCCGAAGTCGTCGAGGGAGAAGCTGCAGCCGATGCCCTTCAGGCGATTGATGAAGCGGCTCGCCGCTTCCATGCTGCCGATCGCCGCCGTCTCCGTGACCTCGAAAGTGACCTTCCCCGGCGGCACCCGCGTGAGCGTGAGCTGGCGGATGATGTAGTCGAGGAAGCCTTCCTCCGTGAGCGACGCGCCCGAGAGGTTGATGGAGAAGCCGTGCACCTGGTCCAGCCGATCGAGGTGCTTGCCCATCCACTCGAGCGTGTGCTTCACGATCCAGCGGTCCACCGTGGGCATGCGGTTGTAGGTCTCCGCCGCCGTGATGAAGTCGAGCGGCGGGATCGCCTTGCCCTCCTCGTTCACCACGGTCATGAGGATCTCGTAGTGCGGCGGCGTCGCCCGGGCGTTGCGGATCGGCGCGATGCGCTGGGCCGTGAGCTGGATCCGCCCTTCCTTGAGGATCCGGTCGACCTCCGTCACCCACTCCATCACGCCGCGGCGAGCGGCCATGTCCTTGTCGCTCGATTCGTAGACCTTGGTCCGGTTGCGTCCCGCGTCCTTCGCCGCGTAGCAGGCGGCGTCCGCCTGCTGCAGGAGGGTCGCCGCGTCCCGGCCGTCGTTGGAGAAGGCCACGAAGCCGATGGACGCGGTCAGCGAGTACTCGCGACCGTCGCGCTCGAACTTGTAGTCCGCCACGGAGCGGCGGAGGTTCTTCGCGAGCTCCTGCCCCTCGGCGGAGCTGCAGCGCTGCGCGAGGATGCCGAACTCGTCGCCCCCGAGCCGCGCGAGGGTCCCGCGCACGCCCCGGAGCTCGTGGCGCAGCCGCGGGACCAGGGAGCGCAGCATGTCGTCGCCGGCGTCGTGGCCGCAGGTGTTGTTGATGATCTTGAACTGGTCGAGGTCGAGGAACATGAGCACGTGTTCGCTGCCGTCGGCCTCGGACTTGTGCACGCTCTGCCCGACCTGCTTCTCGAATTCCTTGCGGTTCACGAGGCCCGTGAGCGCGTCGTGGGTGGCCTGGAAGGCGAGCTGGTTGTGCATGTTCTGGAGCATGCGCTGGGCGGCGCGCTCCATGAGCGGCAGGTCGAACTCGTCGAGGACGGCGATGCGCCCCTCCTGCAGCCCCTCGACCATCTCCCGGAGCTCGTAGTCGTGCACCTTCACGCCCTTGCGGTTCACGAGCGTGAAGTTCGAGTGCTCCTCGCCGATCCAGGCGACCGTGAGGATGCGCGGACGTCCGCTGTTGTCGTCGTCCACGGACAGCCAGGCGCCGACCTTGATCTCCCGGGCCCGCTCGAGCCAGCGCTGCCAGGCCGCGCGGGCCTCCTCGTCCTCGGTCTGCGGCTCGGGATCGGTCTCCGGCAGCTGGTCCTCGAGGCCGAGGGCCTCGGCGACCGCCTCGGGCTCCACCTCGACGGTGCGCGCCTCCGCCTCGCCCTCGAGCGCGGCCTTCAGCGCCGCGAGCAGGGGCCGGCGGCGGCCGGGTTCGAAGGAGATCTCCTCGAGCCCCTTCGACACCGATTCGAGGATCGCCTCCGCGTCGCCCTCGCCCTCCTGGAGCGCCGTGAGCACCCGGTCGAGCACGTCGAGGTGCTGGTTGTACTCCTGGCTCTCGGGACCGTGCCGCAGGTGCGCGTGCACGAGCAGGTTCCGCCAGCCCGGGTTCAGGAGCTTGAGCAGCAGCTCCGGCACGGCGCGCCCCGCGAGGCGGCCCTCGAGGGCCTGCACCACCGAGCGCCGCGCGCTCACGAGGCGCTGGGAGCCCTCGCTCTGGCGCACCACGCGCTTGAGGTTGCCCTGGAAGGCGCGCTGCTGGCGCTCGAGGAGCGGTTCGAGGTCCGACAGGGCCCGGGCGAAGACCTCCGGATCCTTGTCGTAGTCCTTCTGCACGCGCTCGAGGATCGAGTCCACGCGCGTGCGCACGGCGGGCTCCATGCCCTCGCCGCCGTCCGCCGTGTTGCCGAGCTCGGCGAGACCGTTGAGCAGCTGCAGCGCCGGATGCAGGGGCGTCGCGCTCGTGTCGAGGAACTCGACGTTGCGCGTGGCGAGCTTGCCGAGAGTGATCTCGAGCCCGTCGAGCCAGCTCTTCACGCTCTCGGGCAGGTACTCGTCGGAGCGGATGGTGCCGACGAGGCCGTCCACCACCTCCAGGGCGTCGCGCTGCTCGAGGCCGAAGTACTTGCCGTCCCCCTGGTCCGCGAGCATCTGCTGCAGGCGCTGGGTGATGGAGGGCCGGTCGGCGCCGGAGCCCGGCGGGGGCGTCGGGAGGCCGGAGAGACGGTCGAGGGCCGCGAGGATCTCGTCCCGCGTGTACACGAGCTCCGGCGCGGGGCGCACCTCGCTGCTCCAGGGCGCTTCCACGGGGAGCCCGTCGGGGCCCGGCAGGCTGCGCTGCAGGCGCATGAGCTCGCGCGCCGCCTCGTAGACGTTGCCCATGGGCAGGGACGCGGCGCGGTTCCAGGCGGCCTGCGCACCGGGCGCGGCCGGGGTCGGCGGCGCGGGCGCGGGGCCGGGCGCGGCTCCGGCCTCGGCCGCGGCGGTCGCTTCCTCCGCGGGGGCCTCCTCCACCGGGGCCTCCTCCTGCGCGGCGTCGGCTCCGGCGCCGCCGCTGCCCTTGCGCGCCTTGTTCAGCGCCACCTGATCGAGGGGCGGGAAGACCCCGAGGTCCTCGAGGTGCTTCAGGAGCGCCTCGTAGAACTTGCGCAGGAAGGCCAGCAGCGCGTCGCCGAAGAAGCCGTAGACGAGCTGGCGGATCTCCCGGTCGAGGTCCACCTGCAGCATCGCCTCGTCGAAGGCCACGGTGATCACGTTCGGGCCCACGGGGACGATGTCCTTGCGGGTCCAGGGCTTGGCCACCATCCCCAGGCGCTGGCAGATCGCGAGGAGCTCGTACTGGTAGCGGTTCTCGGCCCGGGAGATGACGTTCGCGACGGAGAGCCAGTCCTCGAACTGGTTCGTGTCCACGAGCGACAGGCGCGTCGCCTCCTGGTTTCCGGGCTGCGCGTGCGCCGGCGTCGGCGGCTTCTCCGCGACCTGGTCGATCTGCGTGAGCACGAGGCGGCCGGCCTCCCGGGCCACGGCCGAGGCCCCGTGCTCCACGGCGTTCATGGCCTCGTAGAGCTTGTTCTCGAGGTCGTTCGTGCCCGCGTCCCGGGCCCGGATGAGGAGCTCCTCCTCGGCCCGCTCGAAGAAGGCCTTGTAGAGCTGCGGCAGCCCCTTCGCCACGAGCTTGCGCACGCGCCGGCGCACGCGCTCCGCGTCCTCCTCGGAGAGCATGCCCCGGTGCTCGGTGACGTGCTCCGTGGCCTCCTCCACGGCCGCGTCGCCCGCCGCCGCGTAGGCCTTCAGCGCCTCGAAGGCGCGCGGAGGCAGATTCTCCGGAAAGTAGACGCCGAGGCCGTTGTCGAGGGTGCGCGCGACGCGCGCCGTGAGCCGGAAGTTCAGGGCGGAGCCGTTCTTCGGCACGGCGAAGTGGATGTGGATCAGGTCGTCCCGGCGCGGGTCGAAGCCCGTGGAGCGCAGGGAGCGGCCGGCCTTGTCCTCGCCCGCGAGCATCATGCCCTCGGCGCAGAAGTCGCGGATCGTGCAGGACCAGGTGCGGCCCCGCTCCGGATGGACGATCGCGTCCAGCTCCACCGGGAGCCGGATCGTGCGACGGCGGTCGACGGACCTCAAGGCGAACCTCCCTCTGCTGCGGCCCGGGCCTCGGACGGGTTCCCGGTCTCCTGCTGCGCGTCTCCGTGCGCCTCGCCGTCGGCGATCACGATGCGGTCCCGGCCCGTGCGCTTGGCCTCGTAGAGGGCGCCGTCGGCCCGCGACATGGTCTGCTCCACGTCCTCGGGATGGTGGTACTCGGCGATCCCGCAGGACGCGCTGATGCGGAAGTCGGGCAGCAGGTCGCTGATCACGAGCCGCGCCGTCTGCGAACGGATCCGTTCGGCGACGATGGCCGCGTTCTGCGCCGGCGTCCCCACGAGCACGAGCACGAACTCCTCGCCGCCGATGCGCGCCACGTAGTCCACGGCGCGCACCGTGCGCCGGGCGATCTCCGCGAAGCGCTTGAGCACCACGTCGCCCTTGCCGTGGCCGAAGACGTCGTTCACGCGCTTGAAGTGGTCGAGGTCCACGAAGCACAGGGAGAAGCAGTGCTCCGGGCTGCGGTCCGCCAGCGCCCGCTGCTTGCGCAGCACGTCCATGAGGTAGCGCCGGTTGTGCAGCCCCGTCAGTTCGTCCCGGATCGCGAGATCGCGCAGGCGCTCGAAGGCGTGCGTGAGCTCGTGGTTGCGTTCCGTGAGCTTGCGCCGGAAGCCCACCACCTCGAAGCCCACGGCGGTGACGATGGCGAGCGCGCCGAGGAACGCGAGGAAGCCGAGCAGCGCCGGCACGAGCGGCGCCGCCTCCCCCCAGAGGAACTGCTGGACGAGGAAGGCGAGCCCCATGGCCACGGCGAGGACCGCGTTCGTGGCGACGTAGTGCCCGGCCCCGAGGCGGAAGGCCCCGAAGTAGCCCACGACGAGCAGGGCGAGATAGCTCGGCTCCGTGAGGTCCGGCACGAAGGGGAAGAGGCAGATCGGTGCCGTGGCCGCCCAGAGGATCTGGGCCAGGGTCATGGACGGGTCCGCGAGGGCGAGGTTGCGGCCGGTCACCACGAACAGCACGAAGCCCCAGGCCCCGGCGAGCCACGGCGCGGCGAAGAGCCAGAAGAGCGTCCCGGGCACCTCGACGGCGCCGAGGAGCCGCGCCACGAGCACGAGCAGCACGAGGCCGCTCGCGCCGAGCGCCGCGATGAGCGCGCGGCGCAGACGCAGGGCCTGGTGCTGGGACCGTCGTGTCGACTTCGCGGCCATGGGGCGTCCTCGCCGGAGATCGCTTCGATCGCGTCGGCGCCGGCGGCTCTCGTTCTACTTCTACCCTCTGAAGTGTAAACGAAAAGCCGTCCGCCGCCGGGTCATCGTGATCGGCTGCGGGCGACCGCGGATCGCCAGCCCGCGAGCCGTTCCTGGACCCGGTCCGGCGCCAGGGCCGGCTCGAAGCGGCGGTCCAGGGTCCAGCAGGCCCGCACCGCGTCGTCGCCGGCGTGGACCCCCGTCGCGAGGCCCGCCAGGCAGGCGGCGCCGAAGGCCGTGGTCTCCGTGAGCGCCGGTCGCTCCACCGGCACCTCCACGAGGTCCGCCAGGCACTGGCAGAGCCAGTCGTTGACCACCATGCCGCCGTCGATGCGCAGCACCTCCGGGCGGGCCCCGTCGGCGGCCATGGCGTCCACGAGGTCCCGGGTCTGGAAGGCGACGGACTGGAGCGTCGCCGTGACGATCTCGTCCACGCCCGTGTCCAGGGTCATGCCGCAGAGCAGGCCGCGGGCGTCCGGGTCCCACCAGGGGGCGCCGAGGCCCGTGAAGGCGGGCACCAGGTAGACACCGCCCGTGTCGCCCCCCGTGCGCCGGGCGCAGGCCTCGCTGTCACCGGCCGTGGCGAGTACCCCGAGCCGGTCCCGGAGCCACTTCACCGCCGCCCCGGCCACGAAGATGCTGCCCTCGACGGCGTAGGCGATGCGGCCGTCGATGCGGCTCGCGACGGTCGTCAGCAGCCGGTTCCCGGACCAGACGGGCTCCGCGCCCGTGTGGGTCATGGCGAAGCAGCCGGTCCCGTAGGTGCTCTTGGACTCCCCGGCGCCGAGGCAGGCCTGGCCGAAGAGGGCCGCCTGCTGGTCGCCGGCGA
>JAZBPF010000139.1:0-2322 GCA_036351515.1 Pseudomonadales bacterium
AGGTGCTCGACCCGACGCCCGTGGCGGAGCGCCGGGACTGGCACGGCGACGTGCTGGCCCTCTACCGCGCCCGGGAGGCGGAAGCCGAGGCCGAATGGGATCGCATCCGCGCCGCGCGCCGGCCCGATGCGCCGCCGACGCTCCCGCTCGACGCCTACGCCGGTCGCTACCGCAGCCCCGCCTGGGGCGCCGTGGAGCTCCGCCGCGCCGGTGCCGCCCTCGAGCTGCGCACCGGCGCCCGCCGCTACGGTCTCGCTCCCTGGCACGGCGACGTCTTCCTGCTCACGCACCACGACTGGAATCGGGGCGACTTCGTGCACTTCACGATCACCCCGGACGCCCGCGTCGGGGCGCTGCGGATCTTCGATTCGGCGTTCGAGCGGGTGGAGGAGTAGGCGTCACCCTGATCGTCGGGGGGGCTGTGCGACGTCACCTCCGTCCACTCCCGTCAGATCGGCCCGACGGCCGTCGTTCCGCGCCGCGGTTGCCCCGACTGCCGCGCCCAGAAGGACCCCCCCGACGTGGGCGACGTGGCCCGAGGGCTGGTGGAAGATCAGGGGAAAGGCGATGGAGAGGATCGCCGCGGCCGCGACGAGGACGGGCAGTCCTCGTGGGAGCCGATGGCGGACGCCCACCCCAGCCGTAGCGAGAAAACCGAGCAGGGTGAAGAGCCCGCCCGACATGCCGGCTGCTCCGCCGAGTCCTCTGGGTCCGAGCTCGAGCTGGAGCCACAGAGAGACCGGCGCGCCGATCAGGAACAGCGCGGGGGAAAGGCGTGGTGATACCGAAGAGGCGAGCGTGCCCACGCCTGTGACGAGGATCAGATTCCCGATGTAGTGCTCGATCGAGACATGCAGCCAGGGTCCGGTCAGGAGACGCCAGTGTTCGCCGGCCTCGAAACGCGCGTAGATGAGCCCGTAGCGCTCGAAGGCGGTCTCGATTCCTCCTGCAGCGTGCATCAGCGTCCACTGTCCCACGCCGATCAGGAGGCCGGCACCAAGCCAGAGTGCGCTCCTTCGACGACTCGCGCTGCTGCGGGCCAGCCAGTGCAAGAAGAGCGTACGGTCGGCCGCGGTCCTTGGATCCCGGAGGTGCTTCCTGGCGTCGCGGGCGACGACGATCCCGAGCCCTGCGAGCAATGAGGCGAGGCCCGCGAAGGGGTGAACACCGGACACTACGGCTACGGGAATGAGGACGAGCGCGAACGCGGCGAGGAACCGGGCAAGCCTTTCCTGGTTCCGGGCGAGGAGGAATCGAGTTCCTTCCGGGAGATCCGCGATCAGCGAGGCAGGCGAGAAGCGAGGCGCTCCCGGCGAGCCGATCAGACCCGCTCCGCGAGTTCGTTCTAGCTGGCGCTCCACCTCGTAGGGAGTCCCGCAGGGAATGATCCTGCGGCCCGACAGAACGGCCCAACCGGCACCATCGTAGGGAGGCAGGACCTGGGTGGTCCAGGCGGGGGGCGAGTCTCGCTCAGAATCGTTGGAGGCTGCGGACTGACCGCGGCCCTGTCTCGCGACTCCCGCGGGATGGCGGGACAGGGCGGCCGACGCCGCCCCGGATCCCGGAGTGGGAGTGCCCTTATCGGAAGTGCTCGGCGGCATAGCGAGCACCCGCGAGAGCGGACGCGGTCAACACCCCGAAGGCCGCGACACCGACTCCGACTCCGCTCACGCCGGCTAGCGTCAGGATCACCCCGGCCGCCGGGTAGGCCATGGTGTAGCTCAATCTGAGCCCCCCGCTGCTCGGAAAGGAGCCCTCCCGCCTTGGGTTCCCTCGCGTGTTCGGAGACTGTCCGCCGGCGACCCACTCGAGTTCCTGCATGCTGAGCTCGCGCATTGTTCCTTCTCCTCGGTGCTACGCACGTCCCCGTGACGTGCGCCTGTGGAGTCAGTGTGCTGCGCTTTCCGATCGCTGCATCCTGCCGATGACCGTAGCGCGCGCGGGTGTCTTCGTGGGGTTCTGTGCGAGATGGCGCACGGAGCCGTTCGGGCCCGTGCATCGTGAGCGCGATCCTGAGGCATACTCCCGCGCCGTCCGCGGACGAAGACGGGAGAACCTCCAGTGAAGGCCTGCATCATCGGCGCCGGCTGCTCCGGCTTCACCATGGCCAAGCGCCTGAAGGATTTCGGGATTTCCTACGACTGCTTCGAGCTCTCGGACGACGTCGGGGGGAACTGGTACTTCCGCAACCCGAACGGCCTGTCTTCCTGCTACGAGAGCCTGCACATCGACACCTCGAAGTGGCGCCTCGCCTTCGAGGACTTTCCGGTGCCGGACGACTGGCCCGACTTTCCCCACCACGCGCAGCTCCTCGACTACTTC
>JAZBPF010000140.1:0-2358 GCA_036351515.1 Pseudomonadales bacterium
GCCCGCGCCTTCGCCGCGGAGCGCGGCATCCTCCTCGCGGACACGAAGTTCGAGTTCGGGATCCCGCCCGGGGAGACCGCGCCGATCCTCGTGGACGAGGCGCTCACGCCCGACTCCTCCCGCTTCTGGCCCGCCGATCGCTGGCGTCCCGGCGGCGAGCAGGAGAGCTTCGACAAGCAGTACGTGCGGAACTGGCTCGAGGGCCTCGTGGCCGAGGGCCGCTGGGACCGCAACCCGCCGGGCCCCGAGCTGCCCGAGGACGTGGTCGCGGCGACGCTCGCCCGTTATCTTGAGGCCTACGAGCGGCTCACGGGGCGGGCGCTCACGGTCTGAGGAACGGAGCCATGGCCGAGGCCGGGACGGCGACGCGCACACCCGCGACCACCGGGCAGGTCCCGGATCCCATGGCGATGATGCAGGAGCAGGCCGCCTGGGTGGCGGAGCTCTACGAGCAGGGCGTCGAGTTCCTCGTCACCTACTCCTTCGACATCGTCGGCGCGCTGCTGATCCTCGCGATCGGCTACGCCGTCGCCGGATGGCTCGGCCGGATGCTCCTGCGGCTCCAGGAACGCCGCAACGTCGACGTCACGCTCCGCCAGTTCATTGCCGGTACCGTGCGCCTGCTCGTGCTGGTGATGTTCGCGATCATCGCCGTGGGCAAGCTCGGCATCTCCGTCACCCCCTTCGTCGCCGCGATCGGCGGTCTCGCCGTGGGCGTGAGCTTCGCGCTCCAGGGGCCCGTGTCGAACTACGGCGCCGGGCTCCTGATCATCCTCACGCGCCCCTTCAAGGTCGGCGACACGATCCGTGTGGTCGAGCAGGCCGGCGTCGTCGAGACGATCCAGCTCGCGGCCACGCGGCTCACCAACGAGGACGGCGAGGAGATCGTCATCCCCAACAAGCACATCATCGGCGAGGTGCTCACGAACTCCTGGGCGCATCGCGTGGTGGAAGGCGTGGTGGGCATCTCCTACGGCGACGATCCGGAGAAGGCCATCGAGGTGGTGCGCGCCACGCTCGCCGCCGATCCCGACGTCACGGACGCGCCGCCGCCCCAGGTCGGCATCCAGGCCTTCGGCGATTCCGCGGTGGAGATCGCCTACCGCTACTGGGTGCCCACGAAGGCCTGGTTCGAGGTGCAGTACCGCGTGAACCTCGCGGTCTGGAAGGCGATCCAGGACGTCGGCCTCACGATCCCCTTCCCGCAGCGGGACGTGCATCTCCATCGCGCCGCCGACGACCGCGGCGCCCCCGCGTCCTGACGGACGCTTCGCGGCAACCGGCCCCGGCCACTGTGGGAGCGAGCTTCCGCCGCGACTGCGTGGCGGGAGGCGTCCGTCGCCGCTGAAGCGGGCTCCCACAATGCGAGTGGCTCCGCCGCCTGTGAGGGCGGGCTTCAGCCGCGACTGCGTGGAGGGAGGCGTCCGTCGCCGCTGAAGCGGGCTCCCACGATGCGAGTGGCTCCGCCGCCTGTGGGAGCGGGCTTCAGCCGCGACTGCGTGGCGGGAGGCGTCCGTCGCCGCTGAAGCGGGCTCCCGCGATGCGAGTGGCTCCGCCGCCTGTGGGAGCCGGCTTCAGCCGCGACTGCGTTCAGAGAGCTGTCCGTCGCCGCTGAAGCTGGCTCCCACAATGGGAGTGGCTCCTCCTGCCGCGCCTCAGAGATCGGGAAACGCCCGGATCAGCTCGTGCAACGGCCGCAGCAGCGCCGGAACGCGCTCGTTGGGGGAGACACCGAGGCGCATTGCCAGCACGTCCTTCTCCGGCGCGAGCAGGATGCGTTGCCCCTCGTAGCCGCTCGCGTAGAAGTGGCGCACGTCCTCCGGCTCGATCCACCAGTGGCTGCCGTAGGCCTCCCCGGCCGTGTGATGCGTCGGGGTGCGCGCGTCGTCGGCCCAGCCGTCGGGCAGGAGCGGTGCGCCGTCCCACTGGCCGCCGCGCAGGTACAGCAGCCCGAAGCGGGCGAAGTCCTCGGCGGTGCAGAAGCAGAAGCTCGACCCCTTCCAGGTGCCGGCGGCGTCGAACTTCGGCACCGGCGATTGCATGCCGAGGGGCCTGAAGAGCCCCTCCTGCATGAAACGCCGCAGCCCGGCCTCGCCGTCCCCCACGAGGGTGCCGACGGCACGGGACACGATGTTCGAGGTGCCGCTCGAGTAGTTGAAGCGCGTCCCCGGATCCGCCGCGAGGGGCTTCGACGCCGCGTAGCCCGCCACGTCGTCGCGCCCGCGGCCCCAGAGCATCTCCATCACGTCGGAGACGCCGGAGTCCACGTAGTCCTCCGCGAAGGCGAGGCCCGGGCGCATGCGCAGCAGGTCGCGCCAGCGGATCGCGGCCCGTGGATCCTCCGCGCCCTGCCATTCC
>JAZBPF010000141.1:0-7775 GCA_036351515.1 Pseudomonadales bacterium
CGGGCGAAGTCCGACGACTTCGCGCAGCGCATGTACTACGCCGACAACGACTTCGAGATCGCCGAGGCGAACGCCGCGCTCGCGGCCCGGCGCGGCGTGCAGCCGGTGCAGACGGCCCTCGCCTGGCTCCTCGCCCGCCCCGGCGTCACCGCCCCGATCGTCGGGGCGACGAAGCTCGAGCACCTGGACGCCGCGGTCGCGGCCGTGGACCTCGAACTCTCCGAGGAGGAGCTCGCCGAGCTGGCGGCCCCCTACCGGCCCCATCCGGTGCTCGGACACCGTTGAACGCGCGTCGGCCGATGCAGCGACGCGGGGGCCGTCGGACCCCGGCGGGAGCCGCCTGAGTGCCCGTTCCGGTCCGCCGCTTCCTGCTCTTCTGCGTGGCCGGCGCCCTCGCGGCCGTGGCGCACTACGCGCTCATGGCGCTGCTGATCCGGAGCTTCGCCGTGCCGCCGGTCTTCGCCTCCTCCGCCGGCGTGGTCCTCGCGACCCTCGTGGCCTTCCTCTTCAACCACTTCGTCACCTTCGCGGACTCCGACGGCACCTGGCACGAGAACGGGCCGCGCTGGATGCTCGTGGCCTGCGGCGTGTGGATCACCAACGGCATCGTGCTCAAGCTCATGCTCCTGCTCGGGACGACGGTGATCGTCGGCCAGGTGCTGGCCTCGCTCCTGTCCTTCCTCTTCAGCTTCTCCGTGAACCGGCGCTTCACGTTCCGCCTCTGACTGGTGCGGGGCGCGCGCTCCTGCTGCCGCGGGTGCCCCTTCCACGCCCGCGGACCCGTTGACCCAGGTCAACGCCCCGCCGCGGCCCGGGGCGGATGCTCGGGCAGGATGGGAGGAACGCCATGGATCACAACGTCATCACGGATCGCGCGACGGTCCGCAACCTCGTGCTCGTCGTCGGCGGGCTCGTCGCCCTGACCTTCGTGCTCATGGGGGTCGTCGCCTTCGTGACCTGAAGGCGCCCCGGTCGGAACGCTCCGCGCGCGGGCCGGGAGGCCGGGCCCGACGGCCTGCTACACTCGCGGCCGCGGGCGCCGACGGACACCACCATGGATCACCGCGACGGGACGGCCGCGGCCGTCGCCCCGGGCGCGCTCGACGGCGCCGCCGACGCCCTCGACACCTTCCTGACCCGCCATCCGCGCCTCGTCGTCCTCACGGGCGCCGGGTGCTCCACGGAATCGGGCATCCCCGACTACCGCGCGGCCGACGGCGAGTGGAAGCGCCGCCGCCCCGTGGAGTACCGCGACTTCGTCCGCTCGGAAGCCGCCCGGCGTCGCTACTGGGCGCGGAGCATGCGCGGCTTCCCGCTCATGGACCGGGCCGAGCCGAACGCGTCCCATCGCTGGGTGGCCGGCCACGAGCGTGCCGGGGGCGTCGAACTGCTCGTGACCCAGAACGTGGACGGCCTGCACGGGCGTGCCGGCTCCGAAGGGTTCGTGGAACTCCACGGGCGCATCGCGGACGTCGTCTGTCTCGACTGTGGCCTCGTGCTGCCCCGGCGCGCGCTCCAGGAGCGGCTCGCCGTCCTGAATCCCGGGCACGGGGAGGGGGCGGTGGCGCCGGCGCCGGACGGGGACGCCGACCTCGAGGACCTCGACCTGTCGGACTTCCGGGTGCCGGACTGCGAGCGCTGCGGCGGCCTGCTCAAGCCCGACGTGGTGTTCTTCGGCGAATCGGTCCCCCGGGAACGCGTGGACCGGACCCGCGCGGCGCTCGCCCGGGCCGACGCGCTGCTCGTGCTCGGATCCTCGCTGATGGTCTACTCGGGCTTCCGCTTCTGCCGCGACGCCGAGCGGCTCGGGCTGCCCGTGGCCGCGGTGAACCTCGGGCGCACGCGCGCGGACGAACTCCTCGCGCTCAAGCTCGAGGTGCCCTGCGGTGCGTTGCTGGAGCGGATGGCCGCGGCCCGGGGGGCCGCGGCGGGCGGTCAGGCTTCGTGAGCGAGGATCACTGCTGCGCGTAGTAGCGCGCGAGGACGGCGATCTCCCGATCGCTGAGGTTCTCCGCCTGACCGGCCATGATCGCGTTCTCGCGCTCGCCGGAGCGGTACTTCACGAGCTGCTTGTGCAGGTAGGTGGGCCACTGGCCGCCCAGATTCGGGAAGGTCGGGGCCGTGCCCTTGCCGTTCAGGCCGTGGCAGGCCACGCAGCCCTTCTCCTGGGCCAGGGTCGCACCGTCGGCCACTTCCACGGCGGCGGGACGCTCGCAGGCGGCGACGAGGAAGGCTGCGGAGACGAGCACCGCGGCCCGCAGGGAACGCTGGATCGACATCACCGGACTCCTCACCGCTGCGCTGCGAAGTAGGCGGCGAGGTCCTCCATGTCCGCGGGGGAAAGCGGACGTGCCTGGCCGTTCATCTGGTTGAAGGGCTCCGTCTCGGCCTTGAAGTACTTCAGCCGATCGAGGAGGTAGGCGGGTTGCTGCCCCGCGAGGTGCGGGTAGCGGGAATCCTCGCTGTGTCCCTCGGGACCGTGACAGGTCATGCAGCGATGCTGCCAGGCGAGTTCGCGGCCGCGTTCCGGGTCCGCGGCGGAAGCGCCGAGCGATGCGAGAAACAGCAGAGCAGGCCCGACTACGCGCTGGGAACTCATGCGGGAGGAAGTCCGTCCGGTGGAAAGCCCGCGCCATTCTATGCAGGGCGCCCCGAGATTCAAGCGCGTTCGTCCCGGTCCGGGGCGCGGTGGCCGGAGCGGCGCGCCCCCCGCGCGCGGGCGCGCGCCCGTCCCCGTTCCGGGGCCCCGCGTGCGCTCAGCGTGGGGGCAGGAGCCGTTCCCGCTGCAGCCGCGCGATCCAGTCGCGCATCATGTCCTCGGTGTCGATGCAGTCCTCGAAGCCGGCCCGGCGCACGGCGATCGTGGAGAGGAGCGTCGGCGGCGGGGGCCGCTCGCGGCCGTGGCCGAGGAGCATGTCCGCGTAGACGAGCGAGTCCCCGACGAAGGGCGCCAGGGCGGGCGCGTCGAGGCCGTGGCGGGCGCGGACGGCGTCCCACGCCGACGCCCGCGCCGGCAGCCAGTCCACGAGCGCGCGCGGCTCCGCGGGGCCCGGCTCCACGCCGAAGGCGTCCGCGAGCGCCGGCCAGAGGTCCGTCCAGACGAAGACGTCGCCGTTGGTGACGTTGAAGGTCGCGTCCCGGGCGGCCGGTGCGTCCTGCGCCCAGGCGAAGGCGCGGGCGAGGAGCCGCGCGTCGACGCCGTCCAGGGGTCCCTGGGCCCCGCCCGGGAAGGCGAAGGCCGCGCCCGTCTCGCGGCAGACGGCCGCGTAGACGCCGAGGGCCGCGAGGACGTTCATGGGCGCACCGACGGCGTGCCCGAAGATGACCGGCGGACGCCAGATCGTGAAGTGCCAGTCCGCCGTCGCGGCCCGCGCCCGCAGCAGATCCTCCTGCAGCCAGTAGAAGTTCGGATGCTCCACGCGCGGTTCCCGCTCCCGCCCGGGAACACGCATGGGGCGGACGTGCGCGCCGTACGCCTTGGTGCCCTGGAGCAGGTGCACGTGCCGGAGCGGATGATCCGCGAGGGCGTCGAGGCAGCTCTCCAGCATGCGCAGGTTCGTCGCCATCTGCTCGGGGTCGAGCCACCCGGCGAGGAGCCCGGGCTGCTCGAAGAGCGCGGCGTAGACGAGCTCCGTGATCGGCGGCGCGTCGCGCAGGGCCGCGCGGGTGGCGGCCGGGTCCGTGAGGTCGCAGGGCAGGTGCCGGGCCGCGACGCCGCCGGGTGGGCGCCGGGAGAGGCCGAGCGCCTCGCAGCCCTGGAGCCCGTGGAAGTGCTCGAGGGCGGCGCGGCCGACGACGCCGCTGGCGCCGGCGACGAGCACGGTGCGTTCGCTCATGGGGATCCCCTCCGCTGCGGAGGGCCGAGCATGCCCCAGCCGCGGTCGCCGGGGCGACCGTGGCCGGGTCCGGACGCTCAGTCGAGGCTGTTGATGTAGGCCACCACGTCGCGGACGTCCTGGTCCGTGGCCAGCGTACCGGCCATGGCCCGCATCTGGGCGCCGTAGCTGTCACCGGGGGCCGCACCGCGGATCCCCTCGCGGAAGTGGATCAGCTGCTTCACGAGGTACCAGTCGCTCTGGTCGGCGAGCGCCGGTGACTGCATGGCGACGTTGCCCTCGGCGGCGGCGCCGTGGCAGGCGACGCAGGTGAGATAGAGCTGCTTGCCTCGCGCCACGTCGCCCTCGACGGTGTCGGGGGTCTCCGTGACCGGCAGCGCGGCGAAGTAGGCGGCGGCCGCTTCGAGCTCCGCCTCGTCGGCCAGGGCGAGGGCCATGGTGCGCATGACGTTGCCCTGGTAGTCGTCCTCGTGGACGCCGCGCCAGCCGGCGCGGAAGCCGCGCAGCTGGCGCTCGAGGTACCAGGGCTCCATGCCGCCGATGCGCGGCGCCTCGACGCCGGGGTTCCCGCCGCCGTCGGTGCCGTGGCAGGTGATGCAGAAGCCGAAGGGATCGTCGCCCACGGCGAAGGTGCTCGGCGCCTCCGCGGCGCCCGCCGGGGAAGCGGCTGCGGTGCCGTCCGGCCGGGCGAAGATCGCCTCCACCTCCACGAGCATGCCCGGAGCGGCGAGCTGGGCCACGCCGACCGCGGAACGGGCGGGAAGGCTCGCGTGGTCCGCGTCCTGGCCGAAGTAGCGCGTGTAGGCGCGCATGAAGCCCGCGAAGTCCATGCGGCCCTCGTTCTCCGGGTCGGGGACGAGGAACACGGTCATCTTCACGATGTCCTCGTAGCCCACGCCGAGGTCGTCGAGGGACGCCTCCAGGCGCTCGAAGACGGAGAGCGCCTGCGCCTCCGTGTCGCCCCAGAACTCGCGCGAATAGCGCTCCGCTTCCGGGTTCGCGGGGGCGGGCGTCTGGCCGCTGTGCCAGAGCAGCTGGGTGCCGGGGGGCACCTCCACGGCGCGGGCGATGGGGAAGTCGCTGCCGACGAGCCCGTGCTGGATGCGGGCTCCGGTGGCGGAGTCCTCCGCCGCCGCGGGCACGACGGACGTGAGGGCACAGAGGCCCGCCACGAGGGCGACCAGGCGTCGCTTCATGTGTGTCTCCTCGTACTGCGTGGATGCCGGCGGGGGACCGGGCCCGCCGGCAGGATCGGGTCAGGCCGTGACGGCTTCGCCGCGGAGCTCCGCCTGCACGCGGCGGTCGATGTCCGCGAGGGCGAGGTGCGCGGACCGGATCGCGCCCTCCTGCCAGCCCGAATGGTGGCTGATCTGATCGCCCACCATGTAGTGCCGACCGGCCGGAGCCTGGAGCCGCGCGAAGTGCGTGTGCTGGTCCTCGGGGTTCCAGCGCGCGGAGCACCCCATCATGTGGTTCATGCGGTGCCAGGCGATGCTCACGCCGTTCTCGATGTAGTCCGCGTAGCCGGGGTGCACCTTCTCGCCCTGACGCACCACCTCGGCGAAGCGCTCCTCGGGGGTCATGCGGGTGAACATCTCGCCGGCGCCGGGGAAGAAGGTGTAGGCGCCGAGGAGGATGCCCTTCTGGCTGAAGAAGCTGTGGTTCGGATACCAGATCTGCGTGATCGGCTGGCGGGTCCAGCTGATGCCGCCGAAGATCCGGTCCTTCTCCCAGAAGCGCTCCTTCGCCTGCAGCCCCATCTTGAAGAGCGTGCCGCGCTGCGGCTTCGTGAGCGCCAGCGCGTAGTCCGCGGGGAAGTTGTGCTTGAGGCCGACGACGAGGTGCGTGGGGATGCAGTTGATGCAGAAGTCGGCCCGTTCGACGCGCGTCTCGCCGCCCTGGACGTAGGTGACCTCGACGCCGTCCTCCTTGAGCTCGATGCCCTTCACCCAGGCGTTCAGCTGCACGCGGTCGCCCACCTTGCGCAGGAAGCCCTTGACCACGTGGTCCATGCCGCCCTTCGGCGTCATCATGCTCGACGCCTGGTCGGCGCTCTCGGCGAAGTGCATGGGTCCGCGCCAGAAGCTGGACTTCATGATCTCCGAGAGGTCGAAGGGCTCGCGCTTCTCGCCCTCGACGACGAAGCCGCCGCTCTTGTAGCCGGAGCGCTCCGACCCCTTGTAGAAGAAGTCCTCGTCGAGATCGCCGAAGGCCTTCGCGAACTCGAGGACGTTCTGCACGTCCACGCCGTTCACGGGCTGCGCGAGCTTCTCGTCGAGCACGGACTTCGCGAGCAGCTCGGCCATGAAGCCGCGCGTGTCGGCGATGTACTGGCGTTGGCGGACCGGCTTGCCGCCGAAGGCGTCGTCGTCCTGGTAGTAGGCGTTGCGGTTGTCGTTGACCCAGAGCTCGAGCTCGACGCCGAGCTCCCGGCAGTAGTCCACGAGCGCCGTGTGGTCCGGCGGAATGCGGGCCGGCCCGGCGTTGAAGTAGAGGGAAGGGTCGTCGTCGAACTGGCAGGTCTGCTGCTGCCCGAGCTCGTCCACCACGTCGCCGTGGCGCAGCGTCAGGTTGCGGCCCCCGGCGCGGTGCGAGGACTCGAGGACCACGCAGTCGTAGCCGGCCTTGCCGAGCTCGTAGGCGGCGGTGAGGCCGGAGATGCCGGCGCCGAGGACCACGACCTTGCGACGGGCGCCCTCGAGGGGGCGGACGGAGGCGAGCGGCGACGCGGCGGGCACCGCCATCAGGCCCATGGCCGAGGCGACCCGGTAGAGCGCGCCGGACCCGCCGGCGGCGCCGACGTACTCCAGGAAGGTGCGGCGGGAGATCTGGGACATGACCAACCTCATCTCGTCGAGCGACGCCCGTGAACCCGAGTTCCCTTCAAGGGGCGTGCCAGTACCGCACGGGGGACCGTCTCCGGGGCCGTGCGGGTTCCGCGGGGGACAGGGGGCGAGCCGGTGCACGGGGGTGGTGCAGCGCGCGCCTCACGCACCAGCGTAGCACGGGCGCGCTCGGACGGCGCCGAGCGTCCCGGGTTCCGGGCGCCTTCAGGCGTCCCCGGCGCCGAGGTCCGTATCGTCGATGCGGTGGCCCCAGCTGCGCTTGGCGTCGAGATAGCGGCGGTTCCAGCGGCCGACGCCCACCACGTGCTTCACCGGGGTCACGTCGGTGAGGCCGAGGGCGGCGAGGTCCTCGAGCTTCTTCGGGTTGTTCGTGAGCAGGCGGAAGCCGCGGCCCGCGAGGGCCCACTTCAGGATCGAGGCCGCGTCGGAGAAGTCCCGGGAATCGTCGGGCAGGCCCAGGGAGCGGTTCGCCTCGTAGGTGTCCTCCCCGGCGTCCTGGAGCAGGTAGGTCGCCGCCTTCGCCCAGAGGCCGATGCCCCGGCCCTCGTGCCCGGCCATGTAGACGAGGTAGCCCCCCTGGGGATCCTGCCGGATCCGGTCCACGGCGGCGGCGAGCTGGGGGCCGCATTCGCAGCGCCGGGAGCCGAAGACGTCGCCGGTCAGGCAGTTCGAGTGCACGCGCACGAGGGGGCGGGGGGAGCGCTCCGGCTCGCCGATCACGAGCAGGCTGTTCACGGCCATGGAGGAGGTCAGGGAGGCGAACAGGCGCTGCCCGCCCTGGCGACGCAGCTCCGCCGCGAGCTCGTCGACCTTGGCGAGCTCCGTGCGGCGCACGAAGGCGTACCACTGGGCCGTGAGCTCCTCGCCGGTCAGGTCGATGGGCAGGGGGATCGGCCCGAGGACCTCCAGCGCGGGCTCGTTCGGCAGGCCCGGGCGCGTCGCGTCCACGGGCGTGCCCTCGGCGTCGATGCGGCGGAGGTGTCCCTGGGCGATCAGGCGCTCGCGGACCGTGGGATCGATGTAGGTGAACATGGCGCCTTCCGGAACCGGCGGAGCACCGCGGGCCCGCGGGCCCGCCGGTGCGGAGCGGCGC
>JAZBPF010000142.1:0-5726 GCA_036351515.1 Pseudomonadales bacterium
CTTCAACTGCAACGCGCCGGACACGGGGAACATGGAGGTGTTCCTGAAGTACGGCACGGAGGCGCAGCAGCAGGCCTGGCTCGAGCCCCTGCTCGCCGGCGAGATCCGCTCCTCCTACTGCATGACCGAGCCCGACGTCGCCTCGAGCGACGCCACGAACATCCGTACGCGCATCGAACGCGACGGCGACGCCTACGTCGTGAACGGCCGCAAGTGGTTCATCACCAACGCGCCCTACGTGCGCACGAAGATCTTCATCGTCATGGGGGTGTCCGACCCGGAGCACGAGAACCGGCACGCGCGCCACAGTCAGATCCTGGTGCCGAAGGACACACCCGGCGTGGAGGTGGTGCGCCCGCTCACGACGCTCGGCTACGACGACGCGCCCCTCGGCCACGCGGAGGTGCGCTTCGAGAACGTGCGCGTGCCCGCGGAGAACATGCTCCTCGGCGAGGGCCGCGGCTTCGAGATCGCCCAGGGGCGCCTCGGGCCCGGGCGCATCCACCACTGCATGCGGCTCATCGGCAGCGCCCAGCGCGCCCTCGAGTTCGCCTGCCGGCGGGCGGAATCGCGGGAGACCTTCGGGCGGAAGCTCTCGGAGCACCAGTCCGTGCTCGAGGACGTGGCGAAGTCCTTCGCCGAGATCGAGCAGGCGCGGCTGCTGACCCTGAAGACCGCCGCGCGCATGGACGAGGTGGGTGCGAAGGACGCGCGCGACCTCATCGCGGCGACGAAGATCACCGTGCCGCTCATGGCGCAGACCGTGATCGACCGCTGCATGCAGATCCACGGCGCCGGCGGCCTCACGGCCGACTACCCCATGGCGGAGGCCTTCAACTACGCGCGCTGGTGCCGCCAGGCGGACGGGCCGGACCAGGTGCACATGATGGCGCTCGGGCGCCAGCTGATCCGGCGCCTCGGGACCTGACTCAGCTCTCCCGGAGCGCCGTCAGCAGTTCCGCCTCGCCGAAGCCCTCGTCGCCGCGGACCCGCCCGAGCGCGTACTCGGGCCCGACGCATTCCGGGCCCGCGCCGGGCGGCAGCGGCGGCGTGTAGTAGCCGAGGGCGTAGCTGCCCACCTGGTAGCCGAGCAGGGCCTGCAGCTCGGGATCGAGGTCCTTCGCGAGTTCCGGGGGACAGGAGAGGTACTGGTTCTCCTCCTGGCGCAGCCAGCCGAGGGAATAGGTGAGGTTCACGCCGATGCGATCGGCGACCGAGCGGTTCTCGCCGCCGCCGTGGAACACGGAGCCCGTGTAGAGGAGCACGGAACCGGCGGGCATGACCGCCTGGACGATCTCCTCCGGCGCCGGGCGGCGGTCGTCGGGCCAGCTCGTGCTCCCGGGCACCACGCGCGTCGCGCCGTTCTCCTCCGTGAAGTCCGTGGCCGCCCAGATGGTGTTGAACTGCGGCTCGATGCCCTGGAGATACTTGCCCCAGGCCCAGCGGTCCCGGTGGATCTCCTGGGCGCCCTGCCCCGGCTTCAGGCGGATGATCTGCGAGAGGTGCAGCTGGATGCGCAGGCAGTAGGGCTCGAGGAACTTCTGCGCGCAGGCGAGCACCGTCGGATGCAGGATCATCTCGCGGCAGGTCGGGGAGCGGGCCACGAGGGCCCCGGTGCGGGTCGTGGCGAAGCCGGAGAAGGCGTCGCGGCCGTCGCGGGTCGCGTCCATCCAGGGGCGGACCTCGTCGAGGAACCGCGTGCGCTCGCGTTCGGCGAGCACGCCTTCGACGATGGCCGCGCCGTCACGGGCGATGACTGCGAGGATTTCCTCCGGTGCCGCGGTGGCGGCGAGCGTCTGCAGTGCGGCCATGGCCCTCTCCCCTGGTGCCGACGGCCCGAGCATACACCCCGGGTCCGTCGCGCACTGCGTGCGCCTCCCACGACCGCTTCGCCCTGTGGGAGCCGGCTTCAGCCGCGACAGCTTCGACCGGGCTCTGGTCGCCGCTGAAGCTGGCTCCCACAAGGGGGTCGCGTTTCCGCTGTGGGAGCCGGCTTCAGCCGCGACGACGTCGGTCGCGTGGCCGAGCGCCCGTGAAGCCCGCGCTCGCAGCGAGGACTCAGCCCGCCTCGACCTCCGGGACGTGGAACCAGCGCAGCGCCTCCGCGTCCGCATCCAGGCCCTCGAGGCAGGGACCGCAGGCGCCGGCGGGCTCGGCGAGGCAGCGCTCGGCGAGGGCGAGGTAGTCCGCGAGCGGGCGGTCGTCCCGCGCGGGGGTGGCCGGCGCCGGTCCGAAGGGGTCGAAGTCGTCGAGGGACGCCGGAAGCGCCGGGCGCGCGTCGCGATGGACCCAGGTGCCGGAGCTCCGGTCGAAGCGGTAGCGCGGCAGGAGCTTCCAGCCGTGCTCGGCGATCAGCTCCAGGGCCCGGATCAGGTACTCGACGGTCTCGTCGTCGAGGAAGTAGTTGAAGTTCAGCCGCACCCAGCCCGGCCGGAGCACGACGTTGCCGCGCGCGACCTCGGCGTCGAGGCGCCGGCTCGTCTCCCGGTCGATGCCGAGGAGCGCGTGGCCGTAGGGGCCGGCGCAGGAGCAGCCGCCCCGGGCCTGGATGCCGAAGAGGTCGTTGAGCACTGCCACCACGAAGCCGTAGTGCAGCTGGGCACCCTCGTGGAGCACCTGCAGGGAGACGATGGACAGGCGCGGCAGCGCCGGATTGCCGAGCACGCGCAGCTTCGGATGGGCCGTGAAGCGATCGAGGGCGCGGCGCACCAGCTCCGCCTCGCGCGCCTCGATGCGCTCCGTGCCCACGGCCTGCTGCAGGCGGAACACGAGGCCGGCGCGGATCGACTCGACGATCGCCGGGGTCCCGCCCTCCTCGCGGCGTTCGGGCTCCTCGAGGTAGCGATGGAAATCCGGGCCCACGAAGGACACGGTGCCCCCGCCGGGGACCGCCGGTACCGCGTTCGCGAGCAGGTCCCGGCGCACGACGAGGATGCCCGGCGTGCCGGGGCCCCCGAGGAACTTGTGGGGCGAGAGGAACAGCGCGTCCTTGTCGGAGGCGTCGATGCCGACGTAGGGCGCGGCGGCCGCGTAGTCCCAGAACACGCGGCCCCCGTGGCCATGGACCAGGGCCCCGACGCGGCGCGTGTCGGTCTTCACGCCGGTGACGTTCGAGGCCGCGGAGAAGCTCGCGAAGATGGTCCGGCCCGCCGCTTCCCGGAGCATCGTCTCGAGCGCCGCGAGATCGAGGGCGCCGTCCGCGTCCAGGGGCACGGTGCGCAGCTCCGCCACGCTCTCGCGCCAGGGCAGCTCGTTGGAGTGGTGCTCGTAGGGCCCGACGAGGACGACGGGGCGCGCTTCGGGACGATCGGCGAAGGGATCCGCACCGGTGGCGGGCCGGCGCAGGCCGAGCACGTCCACGAGCCGGTTCACGGCTGCCGTGGCCCCGGAGCCGCAGAAGATCACCGCGTGCTCGGGACCGGCGTTCAGGGCCTCGCGGATCGTCCGCCGGGCCTCGTCCCGCAGGCGCCCGGTCTGCCGGCCCGTGAGCGAGCTCTCGGAGTGGGTGTTCGCGTAGAAGGGCAGCACGCGCTCGCGGAGGAACGCCTCGATGGGCGCCCAGCCCCGCCCGGAGGCGGTGTAGTCCGCGTAGACGAGGGGACGCTCACCGAAGGGGGTGGCGATGCGGACGCGTTCTCCGATGACGCCGTCGCGGATGCGCGCGAGGTCCACGGCAGGATCCTCCAGAGCTGCAGGCTTTGGCGAAAGGCTAGCGGCAGTCGGACAGAATTGCGTCGCTCATCTCGCGCGGAATCGGCCGTTCGCGATACGATCGTTCCGAAAACACACCGAAAACCGGAACGAATTCCCGTGATCGACCTCGACGACTTCGACCGGAGGCTCCTCGCCGCCCTCCAGAAGGACGCCTCCGCCTCCCTCAACGACCTCGCCGAGCGGGTGGCGCTGTCGCGTACGGCTTGCTGGCGCCGCATCCAGCGCCTCGAGGAAGCCGGGGCCATCCGCGCCCGGGTCGCCCTCCTCGATCCCGCGGCGCTCGGCCTCGACCTCACGGTCTACGTGCTCATCAAGACCAACCAGCACAACCGCGCCTGGGCGGAGCGCTTCTCCGCCGTGGTCGAGGAGATCCCGGAGGTGCTCGAGGCCTACCGCATGAGCGGCGACGTGGACTACCTGCTCAAGGCCGTGGTCGCGGACATGAAGGGCTACGACCGGCTCTACGAGAAGCTCATCGCCGCGGACCTCTTCGACGTCTCCTCGAGCTTCGTCATGGAGACGCTCAAGCACACCACGGCGCTGCCGCTCGAGCGGCGCTGAGCGACGGGACCGCGGCCCCCGACCGGGGCGTGTCGGGCCCGGCTACTCGCGGGGCCCGCGTTCACGCAGGTCGGAGAAGGGGAAGGGCCGCTCGTCGCTGTTGAAGGTGACGAAACGCAACACGTCGTAGATGTAGAGGCTGACGCGTTCGCCGAAGCTGACCAGGCGATCGTTGCGCTCTCCCGTGAACAGCACGATCAGGAACTGGAGCAGGACCACCACCCCCACGACGATCTCCGCGATGCCGTAGAGCACCCAGAACAGCAGCATCATGAGACCGCGCAGCCAGGTCGCACCGCGCATCCACGGAGGCGGCCGATAGGACTCCTCGGCGGCGTCCGCTCCGCTCGCGGATCCGGCCTCGGCGGAGGTCGGGGCGGGGCCGCCCGCGGGCACCTGCTCGGGGGGCGGGACCTTCGGGTCTTCCGGTCGATCGGACTCGGACATGCTGGGATCCTCCCGGGTGTCTTCGTCGCCGGGATACCTTACCCGCCTGGGCGCCCACGGGAGCGGTCGAGCGACGAAACGACCCGCCGGATGCGGCGATCCGAGTGCCGGGGACCTCCCGACCCGTGGGAAGCCGACGCAGTCGGCGATTTCGATGCTCCTCCCGAGCGTCGATCGCGCACTGCCTGCGCTTCCCACGGGGGCGAGTCGCCTTCCCCCCCTGCCTCGCACACTGCGTGCGCCTCCCACACGCCTCGTGGGAAGCCGACGGAGTCGGCGATTTCGATGCCTCCCCCAGCGTCGATCGCGCACTGCGTGCGCTTCCCACGGGGGCGAGTCGCCTTCCTCCGCTGCCTCGCGCACTTCGTGCGCTTCCCACAGGCCTCGTGGGAAGCCGACGGAGTCGGCGATCGCCGGCGCGGCTCAGGCGGACCACAGCCGCGCGGCGAGCGCGCCCAGGGCCGTGTCGCGGCCGGCCGGGGCGATCAGCGAGAGGCCGACCGGCGCGCCGTCCACGGAGGCCCCGGGCACGGTCAGCTGGGGCAGGCCGGCGAGACCGGCGATGCAGGTGAGCGGCGCGATGGCGGGCCACAGCGCCGCCGCGGCCCGTCCGTCGATGGCCCGCCGCGGCGCGGGGAACGGCGCCGTGGGCAGGCACAGCAGACCGTCGTCGCCCAGGCGCTCGCGGACCGCCGCGGCCAGCGCCGGGCGCAACCGCGCCGCTTCGGCGTGCACGGCCGGGTCCAGCTCCGCGCCGGCCCGGAAGTTCAGGGCGACGCCCCAGGCGAGGCGCGGCTGCACGGTCTCGATCCAGTCCCGGAAGCGCTCCCAGGCCTCGCGCTGCTGGAGCACCACCTGCGTGTCCCGCCAGTGCACGAGGCCCTCGCGGGCGACGGTCACGGTCTCGCACGCGCGCGCCTCGGCCCGGAGCCGGTCGACGGCCGGGGCGAGGGCCTCGGCGGTGGCGGGCTCGGCGCAGGCGAAGGCGTCTTCGGCGAGCAGCA
>JAZBPF010000143.1:0-2961 GCA_036351515.1 Pseudomonadales bacterium
GGCGATCGCGGCGCTGCGCCCGGCGCGCCTCGAGGCCCGGCCCCTGCTGCCGCTCGCCTTCGCCCACGCCGACCACCAGACCGTGAACTGCGTGGGCTGCCATCACGAGTTCGTGGACGCGACCCCGCGCGGCCCCTGCCTCGAGTGCCACAAGACGGACCGCACCGTGGCCGCGCGCATCGAGCCGCTCTTTCACGAGCTCTGTCTCGGCTGCCACGTGGAGCGACAGCGGGCAGGAGAGGACGGAGGACCGGTGCGCCGCTGCGCGGCGTGCCACACGGCGGACGATCGACCCTGAGCAGGGGCGACGGCGACAGGAAGCGCCGGTCAGCGGCGCCGCAGCGTCTCCGGCGAGCGCCGGTCCCGATCGAGGCAGGCGACGGCGATGGCGGCGACGAGGGCCGCGTGGAACGCGAGCGCCGCGGGCACCAGAGCCACGAGCTGGAGGATCGCCAGCCCCGAGACCATCGCGGCCCAGCTCGCGCCGACCGCCGCCGCGCGGAGGCCGGGAGCCAGGGGCGATCCCAGGCGCCAGTGGACCAGCCCGGCGAGCCCGAGGGCCATGGCGACCTTGATCACGCCCATGCAGCGCAGGAGGAGCGCGAGCTCGGCGTCGACGGGCACGGTCGGCAGGGCGAAGGCGAGCGCACCGCCCAGCACGGCGGCCGCGGCGAGGCCGACGCCGTGCACCGCTCGCGCACCGGGACGGGCGAGGGTCGGGAGCGGGTGCACGCGGGGCAGGCGAGTGGTGGTGGTCACGGGCGACTCCGCCGGTGGACACGCCCCGGAGCATGCGCGGCTCCGACCCGCGCGGCAAGCGGGCCCCGTGCGCGCCGTGGCGCACGCCGCGGGGCGCACGGTCGCACGGCAGCGCCGGCCCCCGCCCGCGGCACACCGACGCCGGGCCGCGCCACGCTCGCCTCTCCCGCACGACGCGAGGAGACGGCGCATGCCCACAGCGCCCGTGCGCTCCGACGACTCCCTGTTCGAGTGCCTGCGGAGCGCCTTCGAGGGCTCTCCGGCCCCGCTGCGGGCGGAGCGGCTCCACTGGATCCGGCGCCTGCTCGCCCGCGAGGGCTGGCGGCATCCGCGACGCCTCGACGCCGCCACGCTCCATCGCTTCCTCGCCGGCCTGCCGGCGGCCGACGCACCGGCCGCCGCCGCGAGCCTGCTGGCGCTCTACCGGGCCCTGGATCCCGCCGCGGACGAGGACCGGCTCGCCCACCGGCTCGGGCTCCCGGCCTGGCCCCGGCCGCCGAGCGAGGCCGAGGCCGACCGGCTGATCGCCGCCCTGGCCCCCCTGCCGGCCGCGCTCTGCGCGCTGGTGCGGGAAACGGGCGTGGGCCTGGCAGCGCTCCTGCGGACCCGCGTCGGCGACGTCGCGGGGGCCGGGGACGCCCTGCGGGTCGTCCCGACGCCGGGGGCGTCGGCGCTCGTGCTCCCGCTACCCGAGGGGCTGGCGACCTCCGTGGCCCGGCTCCTCGTCCGGGCGCGGTCCCTGCACGAGCTCGATCAGGACGCCGGCCTCGCGCCGCCCGCCTTCCCGCGCACGCCGCTGCTTCCGGCACGCCGCCTCGGCTGGTGCCCGCGGACGGGGCGACTGCGGCGGGGGCCCCTGGCGGAGGCGGCGGTCGAGGCACGCGTGGCCGCCGCCGCGCACCGCGCCGGACTCGCCGGCCCCGTGCGGACGACCGACCTGCAGGCGCAGTGGCTCCGGAGCCCGCGGGCGCGCGAGGCGTCGGAGGAGGAGCGGGCGCGGCGCCTGGGTCTCTCGACGGGGGGCCTGCGGCTCCAGGAAGCGGCGCTCGGCGCCGGGTCCGGAGCCGTCGGCGAAACGGAGCGTGGAGGTCTCGGCGCCCCTAGCCGGAGGAGACCAGTTGACCCGCCGCCCGCATGAGCAGGCGACCGTCCGGGGTCATGAGCCAGCAGAGCAGCGCGATGTTCCCGGCCACGGAGAGCCAGAAGAAGCGCCGGAAGTGGGCCTTGCGCGTGAGATGGCGCAGCCGCTCCTGGGCGATGAGGGCTCCCGGCCAGCCCCCGAGGAAACCGACGAGGAGCAGGGTCCGTTCCTTCGTGCGCCAGCCGGCGTGGCGCGCCGCCGACTTGTCCCAGGCGTAGAGGCCGGCGGCGAGCAGGCTCGCCACGACGTAGAGCACGAGCAGGCCTGCGGGGACGATCCCGTGGTACCAGCCGAGGGCCAGCGTACCGAGGAAGGAGACGACCACGAGCACCGACTCGATGCGGGAGAGATGGTGCCGGGCGCGCTGCGGGAGCGGGTCCTGGATGCGCGCGCTCTGGGCGCAGGGCCGCCCGCGCGGGTCCGTACCCAGCTCGTAGCTGATGCGGTCGTCCACCTTGGGGCGGCGACGGTCCGGGAACGCGCGGATGTGCACGAACAGCTTCTCGCCCCCGTCCTCGGGGACGACGAAGCCGAAGCCCCGGGCGTCGTTCCACTCCGCGATGCGGCCCTTCAGGCGCATCGGACCTCCTCCGGGCGCGGCCCGCCGCGGCGGCGGACCGGTCGTGAGTCTCCGGGGCCGATGCCCCGTCCGCGGGCGATTGTACGACCCGCCGCCGCAGAGCGGCAGCGGGGCGCCGACCGGTCGTTGAACGGGCGCGGCGTCGCCACCATCGAGGGCACGTCGAGCTGCGAGGAGTCGTCGCCGTGAACGCGCCCGTTCCCCTGCACGTGGTCTGCACCAGCTGCGGTGCCCGCAACCGGGTCCCTCCCGACCGGCTCGGGGACCGACCCCGCTGTCCCCGCTGTCGGGAACCCCTGTTCCGCGGCCGTCCCGCCGACGTCGACGAGGCAGGGTTCGATCGGCAGCTCCGGGGCAGCGACCTGCCGCTGCTCGTGGACTTCTGGGCCCCCTGGTGCGGGCCGTGCAAGGCCATGGCCCCGCACTTCGAGCGCGCGGCAGGGGCGCTGGAGCCGCGGGTGCGGCTGCTGAAGGTGGACAC
>JAZBPF010000144.1:0-4645 GCA_036351515.1 Pseudomonadales bacterium
CGAGGACCGGCGCCCGCGAGCAGGCGGCTGCGAGCGTTCGACCAGAGCGCTGAAGCGGGCCGTCGAAGGGCTCCCCGACCGCTCCGTGGATGCCGAAGGCCTCCCCCGTCCCCCGGGAAAGTTCGCCTCGCATCCACCACGCGGGCGACCGACGTGCAGGTCGTTCGTCGAGCGGGGACACGCGCGCACCGACCGGAGCACCGGCTCCCGTCGGCACGACATCAGCAAGGAGTGTGCAGCATGACCACGACCCTGACTCTGCAGCCGCCCACCGTTTCCGGGGAGATCGATCCGGAACGCAGACGTTTTCTCATCGGCGCGACCACGGTCCTCGGCGCGGCCGCCGCCGTCGGCGCCGCCGTGCCGTTCGTGGCGTCCTGGAAGCCCAGCGCCAAGGCGCAGGCTGCCGGCGGCCCGGTCCGCATCGACGTCGGCAAGCTCGGCCCCGGCGAGCTCCTCGGCCCCATCCCCGAGTGGCGTGGCCAACCGATCTTCGTCGTGCACCGGACCGCGGGGATGCTCGAGGCGCTCGAGCGGAGCACGCTGTCGCTCGTGGATCCGCGCTCCGAGCGCGCCGAACAGCAACCGCCCTACGCGGCGAATCCCTGGCGGGCGCGCGAGGATCACCGCGCCTTCGTCGTCCTGGTGGGGATCTGCACCCACCTCGGATGCTCACCGAAGTACTACGGCGAGGTCGGCCCGCAGCCCTTCGACGCAGACTGGCAGGGGGGCTTCTTCTGCCCCTGCCACGGCTCCAAGTTCGATCTCGCCGGGCGCGTCTACACGGGCGTACCGGCCCCCTCGAACCTGGTGGTGCCGCCGCACCTGTTCGAATCCGATGCCGTGCTCGTCGTCGGGATGGACGAGGGTGGTCCGGCCTGACCCTGCCCGCGGCGCCGCGCGGCGCGGCCCTTGCCCGCCGCCGGCGCCCCGGGGCATTCGGAGGACCCTTCCGGACACCCACCCCGAAGCCGACCCGGGATCGAACCGCCCCGGGGACCTCGGACGCTCTCCTCCGGGTCGAGGTACGGACCCGGCACCCGCCTCAGCGCCGCATCACCCCCGCCGTGAGCAGGCTCCTCGCTGCATCCTCCACGGACACGTCGAGCACCGTGAGATCCCGCTCGCGCAGCGCGAGCGTGTAGCCGCCCACCTGGTAGCTCATGGGGAAGTACACGGACACCCAGCGTTCGCCGTCCTTCGTGACCTGCTCGAGTCCGGCCACCGGCGGGCCGGTGACCAGGCCCATCATCCAGACGCCGGGAAGCGGCTCCCAGCCGACGACGCGGCGCACGTCCTGGGTGTCCTGGGTCGGCACCGCGAAGCGCAGGAGATCGCGCACGGCGCCGTAGAAGGACTTCACGAGGGGCAGGCGATCGACGACGCGCTCGATGCCCTGGAGCACCCAGCGGCCGACGTACACGTCGATGAGCACACCGGCGCCCACCAGCACCGCCGCGGCCAGGAGCAGGCCCGTCCCCGGCGGGTAGTCGCCCTCTCCGAAGACCGCGTCCACGGCCGGCGCGAGCAGCGCCTCGATGCCCGTGACCACCCACCAGAGCGCATAGACGGTCACGAGGATGGGCACGATCCCCAGGAGGCCCTTGGCCATCCAGGTCAGGATCTGTCGCATGGGGAGCTCCCGGGAGCGGCGTCGAGGAGGTCGACGTTACGCGTCGGAGTCGGGCGAGCGGAAGGCAGGGGTGCTCCCCCCGGCACGCGCGAGGACGGCCGGGGGAAGCGCGGGCGCGAACTCAGACCGGATCCCAGGTGAACACGGAGTTCGTGGCGCCGAGGTCCGTGAACTGGCCGGCCATGGCCGGCAGGCCGTGCTCGATGAGCGAGCTCGGGGTCCAGCCCTCGAGGTTCGCCATGCCGCGCACGGGCCGGGGCTGGCTCATGAGGAAGACCTCGTTGCCGCGCACGGCGAAGATCTGCCCGGAGACGTCCTTCGCGGCGCACAGCGCCACGGCCATGGGCGCGATCTGATCGGCGCGCATCTTCTCCTGGAACATCTGCACGCGCTTCGCGCTCGCCTCGTCCTTCACGGGGATCGTCGCGATCATGCGCGTCCAGGCGAAGGGCGCGATGACGTTCGAGCGCACGTTCTTCGCCGCACCTTCCATGGCGATGATGCGCGACAGGCCGGCGATGCCCATCTTCGCCGCGGCGTAGTTCGCCTGACCGATGTTGCCGATGAGACCGGAGGTCGACGTGAACATCACGAAGGCCCCGTCCTCCTGATCCCGGAAGTGGTTGATGGCGGCGCGGGCGAGGTTGTAGTGCCCGTTCAGGTGCACGTCGATGACCGCGTCCCAGTCCGAGTCGTCCATCTTGTGGAACATCTTGTCCCGGAGGATGCCGGCCGGATTGATGACCGCGTTCAGGCCCTTGAAGCTGTCGAGGGCGAGCTCGACCATGGCCTTCGCCCCGGCGCGGTCGGAGACGCTGTGGCCGTCGGCCACCGCCTCGCCGCCGGCGGCGCGAATCTCCTCGACCACCTTCTGCGCGGTGTCCGCGTCGCCCGCCTCGTCGTCGCCCTTCACGGACGCGCCGAGGTCGTTGACCACGACCTTCGCCCCTTCCCTCGCCGCGAGCAGGGCGCACTCGCGCCCGATGCCGCGGGCGGCGCCGGTGACCAGGACGACCTTGCCGTCGAGCTGTCCCATCTGACTCTCCCGAATCGCTGTGTGAGTGGCGGCGGGATTCTACCGCCCCGGTCCCCGGGAGAGACACGGCCGGGCACCGCCCGAGCCCGCCCCCGGCGGCGATCGGGACAGCAGGGGGACGATCCGCCAGAATGTGCCGCCGCCGGCCCCGGCGCGGGGCCGGGCCGGCGCTTCCAGCCACACCGGAGAGACGCATGAGCTTCAATCTCGCAGCCGTCAGCGAGCGCATCGCCGAAGTCGTACCCGATCGCGAGGCCCTGGTGTTCCGGAACCGGCGCCTCACCTACGGCGAGCTCCGGGACCGCACGCGCCGCCTCGCCAACCACCTGATCGGGGCCGGCCTCGGCTGCCATCGCGAGCGCCGCGAGCTCGCCGGCCACGAGTCGGGCCAGGATCACCTGGCGCTGTACCTGCACAACGGCAACGAGTATCTCGAGGGCATGCTCGGCGCCTACAAGGCGCGCGTGGCGCCCTTCAACGTGAACTACCGCTACGTCGAGGAGGAGCTCGTCTACCTCCTGAACGACGCGAAGGCCCGGGCCATCGTCTACCACGACTGCTTCGCCCCGCGCGTCGCCGCCGTGCGGGACCAGGTGCCGACCCTCGAGGTGTTCCTGCAGGTCGCCGACGAGTCGGGCGAGGCGCTGCTCGACGGTGCCGTGCGCTACGAGGACGCCCTCGCCGCGGCGTCCGCGGAACGCCCGGACGTCGAGTGGTCGCCGGACGATCTCTACATCCTCTACACGGGCGGGACCACGGGCATGCCCAAGGGCGTGCTCTGGCGGCAGGCCGACATCCTCGTCGCCGCCCTGGGCGGGCGGGACGCGGCCACGGGCGAGGTCTTCGACTCCCTCGATCGCTTCGCCGAGCGGGCCGAGGCCGGGGCCCTGGGCGGGGGCATCCCCATGCGCGTGCTGCCGTCTCCGCCGTTCATGCACGGCGCCGGGCACTGGATCGCCCTCGGCGCCTGGCACGCCGGCAACACGGTGCTGATCCAGGACGAGCCGGAGCGCTTCCACGCCCCGGACGTGTGCCGGGTCGCCGAGCGCGAGCGCGCGAATCTGCTGCTCATCGTCGGCGACGCCTTCGGCAAGCCCCTCATCGAGGCGCTGCGCGCCGGCAGCTACGACCTCGCGGCGCTGCAGATCATCCTCTCCGGCGGCGCCGCCCTGAACGCCTCCTACAAGCAGGAGCTCCTCGAACTCCTGCCCCACGTGACCATCATGGACTCGATCGGCTCCTCCGAGGCGGGGGGCCAGGGTTCGACGGTCTCGAACGCGGACACGGGCGCGAGCACCGGTCGCTTCCTGCCCGGCCCCGGCAGCGTGGTCGTCAGCGAGGACTTCACGCGCCTGCTCGAACCCGGGCACGAGGGCATGGGCTGGTGGGCGAAGCAGGGGCAGGTGCCCCTGGGTTACCTCGGCGATCCGGCGAAGACCGCGAAGACCTTCCCGGTCATCGACGGCGTGCGCTATTCGGTGCCGGGCGATCGGGCGCGGCTCCTCGCGGACGGGACCATCGAACTGCACGGACGCGACTCGCAGACCATCAACTCCGGGGGCGAGAAGATCTTCGCGGAGGAGGTCGAGCACGCCCTCAAGCAGCACCCGTCGATCTGGGACGCGGTCGTCGCCGGAAGGCCGAGCGAGCGCTGGGGCCAGGAGGTGGTGGCGATCGTGCAGCTCGCCGACGGGGCGCGCTTCGACGAGGCGTCCGTGCTCGCCGAGTGCGAGAAGCACCTCGCCCGCTACAAGCTGCCGAAGGCCTTCGTCGTCGTGGACCGCGTGCTGCGCAGTCCCGCGGGCAAGGCGGACTACCGCTGGGCCAAGGAGCAGGCCGCGACGGCAGGCTGACCCGCGCCCGCGCGCAGGGCCGCCTCGAGCTCGGCCACGAGCGCGTCCGCCTCGCGGGCGAGGCCCCGGTCGTCGCCCGCGAGACCGCGCGCCTTGCGCGCGAAGCCGAGGGCGCCGGCGAGA
>JAZBPF010000145.1:0-3472 GCA_036351515.1 Pseudomonadales bacterium
CCGTGGATCATGATCTCGCCGCCCGGATCCCAGCCGCGGCGGCGGGCCCAGGCCCGGTCCAGCGCGTTCGGATAGTCGACCTGGATCGAGAGGAAGTAGCGGCTCTGCGTGTTGCGGAAGGTGAGGTAGTAGCGGCCCTCCGGGGTGCGCGAGTCGCCCTCGCGTTCCTTGTGGCCCTTCGGATTCCCGCCCAGGGAGACGCGGTAGGTGCGGATCGGCTGCTCGTTCCGGTAGAGCGTCAGCGAGCGCTTCGACTTGCGCAGCTCGAGGCGGTCCACGGGCTCGAGCGGAACGAGCGCGAGCTGCGGCACGTCCGCACGGGCCGGCGCGGTCGCGAGAAGACCGAGCCAGAGCAGGCAGGAGAAGGCGGCGATCCGTTTCATCGGGTCGGAGTATAGGCAGCCCGACGCGCGGTTCTAGTCCGCGAGCGCGCCGAGTCGGGCGACCAGGTCCCGGGCGATGGGTCCGGCCACCTCGCGGGCGTTGTCGGTGGCGTTGAGTGGCACGTACTCCAGCGGCCGGCTCCAGGGCGCGCCGAGGGTGCGCTTCTCTGCCAGGAGCAGGGCGCGGACCTCCACGTTCGCGGTGCGCTGCTGCTCCGTGCGCCCGTAGAAGCGCAGTTCGCGGGTGCCGGTCTCGCGGACGTCGGCATACACGAGGACGTCGGCGCCGTTGCGCAGGGCCGCATCGCCGACCTGCGCTAGGCCGCCGTCCAAGCCGTCCGCGAAGAAGCGCTCGTCGAGGACCGTGAAGTCCGCCTCCGCGAGGGCTCCCTCGAGCACCGACTCGACGATGCTCGCCACCGACGGGTCTCCGCGCGCGACCACCACGAGCCGCGGCGGACCGCGGTCGGCGGCGCTCGCGGGCGCAGGCGCCTCCGGGGCGGGGCGCGGCGCCGGGGCCGCCGCGACGGTGGCCGGCTCGACCCCGTCGACGGGGGACGGACCGCTCGCGGGAGCATCGGCCGGGTCGGAAGCTCCGTCCGGCGCGCTCGCGGGATCGCTCGAGGGCACCGCGGCGCCGGGGGCGGGCGCCGCGCCCGTGGGGGTCGTCCCGGCCGCCCCGACTGCGGTCTCGGCGACCGGATTGCGCTCCGGCCGCGGCGCCTCCGCCACGAGCGATTCCGGCGAGCTCGAGGCGGCTGCCGCCGGCGCAGGCGGCGCCCCGCCCGCGGCACCGCCTCGGTCGGGCGGCGACTGCGCGACGTAGAACCAGCTGCCGCCCGCGACCGCGACGACGAGCAGCAGTCCGAGCACCCAGGCGGCGCCCGGGGCACGCCTGCGGGGAGCCGGTGTCTCGGTCGCCGGCAGGGGACGCGCCTCGGTCGTGGTCTCGAGTTCGGGACGCGCACGGGCCACGGTGGGGGCGTCGGACGCGGGCTGTGCGTGCCGGAGGGCATCGCCCGCGAGCCACGCGTCGAGATCCTCGACGAGCTCCGCGCCGCTGCCGTAGCGCGCCTGCCGGTCCTTCTCCAGCAGGTGGGCGAGGATCGCGCGCAGGTCGTCGTCCACCTCCGGCGCCAGCTGGCGGATGTCCGGCACCGCCTCCCGGACGACGGCCGTCATCATCGCCATGGGGCTGTCGGCCTGGAACGGGGTGGTGCCCGCGAGCATCTCGTAGAGGACCACGCCGAGGGAGAACAGGTCGGAGCGCCCGTCCACCTCCTGCCCGAGGCAGACCTCCGGGCAGAGGTAGTTCGGCGTCCCCACCATCATGCCCGTGCCGGTGAGGCGCGATTCCGCGTCGGCGGTCCGCGCGATGCCGAAGTCCACGACCTTCACGCCGCCGTACTTCGTCAGCATGATGTTGTCGGGCTTCACGTCCCGGTGGATCACGCCCTTCGCGTGGGCGGCGTCGAGGCCGCTCGCCGCCTCGCGGACGATCCGCGCGGCCCGTCGCGGATCGATGCGCCGGGACGTGTGGATCAGGTCCTTCAGGGATTCGCCTTCCACGTACTCCATGGCGAAGTACGGGCGTCCCTCGTGCGTGTCCACGGTGAAGACCTGGACCACGTTCGGGTGACTGAGGTCGGCCACCGCCCGCGCTTCGCGCAGGAAGCGTTCGACCAGCGCGTCGTCGTGGGCGAGGGCGTCGCCGAGCATCTTGATGGCGACGTAGCGCTGGAGGCTCTCCTCCCAGGCCTTGTAGACGACCCCCATGCCGCCGCGGCCGAGCTCGGCGGTGATGCGATAACGGCCGATGGTCGTCTGCTCGCTCATGGGCAGGCCTCCTGACCGGGAGGGCGGAGCGGTCGATGCGCGGCGGCGTCCCCGGGGCCGCCGGACAGGCCGACGCTACGCCAGCGGGCGTCGGGGCGCCAGCGCCGACGCCCGAGCGGCGAATGGGCCTCGCATGTCCCCACCGCGCGGTCCCGGTGTAGGGTCGCGGATCGCCCCCGCCCACCGGAGAGCCCTCGCATGCCCCCCGCGCGCATCACGCTGATCCTGTTCCTCGGACTCCTGGTCCTCTCGGTCGTGGCGCGCTTCGACGAGGAGGCGGATTTCGGGGCGGGCCCGCGTGACGCCGCAGGTCCCCCGGCTGCTCCCGCCCGGGAGATCGCCTTCGTCTCCAACGTGGTGGAGGGCAGCGTCTCCCTCGTGGACCTCGAGGCGCGGCGCGTCCTCGGGGCGCTCGACATCAAGCCCGACGGGGCGCGGGTCGGCTTCTTCCGGGATCCGCTGCAGTCCTTCGCGCAGCGGCGCCTCGAGGACGGCGGGGGTCTGAACTACGCCCAGGACACGGATCTCTCCCGCGACGGAACGGTGCTCTTCGTCTCCCGGGGCCACCTCGGCGACGTGGCGGCCTTCGATCTCGCGAGCGGCGCGCTCCTCTGGCGCACGCCGGTGGCGGGCATCCGCGCGGACCACATGACGCGTGCTCCCGACGGCCGCCGGCTCTACGTGTCGGCCCTGATCCGCGGCGGTGACGTGGTCGAGGTGCTCGACGCGGCGAGCGGTGCGCGGCTCGGCCGCTTCGCCACGGGGCTCTGGCCGCACGACGTGCACACGAGCCGGGACGGCGAGCGCGTCTACGCGGCGAGCCTCGGGGACATGCAGCGCGAGCCCGCCGCGCGCGGGGAGGCCGCGAACGCCTACGAGGTGACCGTGGTGCGAGCGGTGGATCTCGAGGTGCTCGCGCGCCACCGCTTCGACGCCGGCGTCCGCCCCTTCGCCGTCACCGCCGACGAGACCCGCCTGTACGCGCAGCTCTCGAACACCCATGCGGTCGTCGCCTACGATCTCGCGGCCCGCGAGATCGCGTTGCGCAGGGAGCTGCCCGTGGCGCCGGGCGTGCGCGAGAGCGACTGGGACTTCGAGGCGCCCCATCACGGGCTCGCCCTCACCCCGGACGAGGAGACGCTCTGCCTCGCGGGACGGGCCTCGGACTACGCGGCCCTCGTCGCCACGGCCGACCTCTCGCTCCTGGCGACGGTCCCGGTCGGGGACGCGCCGAGCTGGGCGGCCCTCGACGC
>JAZBPF010000146.1:0-9192 GCA_036351515.1 Pseudomonadales bacterium
GCGGATCTCGTGCGCGATGCTCGCGGAGAGCCGGCCGAGGGCCGCGAGCTTGAGCCGCTGGGCCTGCTGCTGGAGCTCCGCGTTGTCCTCCACGAAGACGATCACGTCCGTGTCCGCATCGCCGGCGAGGCGGCTGAAGTTCACGCGGACCTCCGGGCTCGACGGGTGGGGGCGGAACAGCTCCGGGCGGTGGCGCGGCGAGGCCAGCCAGCGCTCGAGATCCTCGAGGAGGCGCGGGGGCAGGTGCGCCTGCTCGGCCTCGTCCTCGGGCAGGCCGAGCAGGCGCCGCCCGGCGTCGTTCACGAGCTTCACCCGGCCGGCCGGATCGAGCACGAGGATGCCCGTGCGCAGGCGCTGGACGATGAGCCGGTTCATGCGCTCGAGGGATTCCACCGCGGCGCCGCGCTCCAGCGACGTCGCCTCCGAGCGATGCAGCCGGCGCGAGACCTCCTGGATGAACAGGGAGGTGCCGAAGAAGAGGGCGCCGAGGATGCCCGCCTGGAAGAAGTCCGGCTCCCCGCCCTCCAGCCGCAGGTAGAACTCCTCGTAGAGGATCGCGAGGCTCGCGATCGCGGGGATCAGGGTGGTGACGCGCCCGAGCACGAGGATGCTGCCCGCCGCCACGGAGACGATGAGCAGCGCGCCGAGGCCGCTGTCGACGCCGCCGGCCAGGTGCACGAGGACCGTGAGCGCGACGACGTCGGCGACCACGATGACGAACGCCGTCGGTTGCCGGTCCACGAGCTGGGCGGGCGCGAAGTGGGTCCCGAGGGCGACCGCCACGTTGATCACGAGGTAGGCGAGCACGGCGCCGAGCAGCTCCGCGCTGCTGGCGAAGCGCACGTCGGTCTCGCGCAGCACGATGACGAGCAGCGCGAGGGCGAGGACGATCCGGTAGAGGTGGTAGATGCGCAGCAGCGACGCGTTCTGCGCCCGGCGGATCTCCCGCAGGCGGTCGCTGATGTCGGCTCGGGTCACCTCGGTCACGCGGCACCTCTGGTCCGGGGCGCGTCCCGACGGCGACGCCGGACCGCTTCCGCGGCAAGCATGGTACGCGTTCGCGTCAACCGCCCTGCGGCGCGTCGTCCGTGGCTTCCCCTTCGTCGGGGCCCGGCGGCGCCGGCGCCTCCGCGGGCACGCGCATCTCGAGGGTCGGGGGCGTCTCCGGATCGTCGAGGAGGCCGAAGGTCGCGAGGTTCACCCAGGACCGGTCCCGGTTGCGCAGCGTCGGCGAGATGACGAAGCGGCCGTCCGCGTCGAGCCCCGGATAGTCGGGATAGTTCCGCGCGAGCACCCGCAGGGCGTCGTTCGCCGGCTCCGGCAGGTTCAGCTTGAGGTAGCCCTCGATCATGAGCGCGAGACCCTCGGGGACCGAGGGCGTCGTGGGGTACTCCTCCACCACCGTGCGGCCCCGGTTCACGGCCGCCACGTACGCTTCCCGGGAGAGATAGAAGCGCCCCACGAGGATCTCGGAGCGGGCGAGGAGGTTGCGCAGGTGGATCATGCGCTGGCGTGCGTCCGGCGCGTACTCGCTGTCCGGATAGCGGGCCAGGAGCTGGCTGAAGTCCGCGAAGCTGTCCCGGGCGGCGCCGATGTCCCGGGACGCCTGGTCCGTCGGGAAGAAGCGGTCGAGGAAGCTGCGGTCCTGCTCGTAGGCGGCGAGGCCCTTCAGGTAGAAGGCGTAGTCGACGTTCGGGTGCTGCGGATGCAGACGGATGAAACGGTCCGCCGCGCTGCGCGCCGCCTCCGGCTGGAACGACATGTAGTAGGCGTAGATCAGCTCGAGCTGCGCCTGCTCGGCGTAGCGGCCGAAGGGAAAGCGCGCCTCGAGCGCCTGCAGCTGCGCGATGGCGTCGTTGTAGTTGGCGGAACGGAGGCTGCGCTGCGCGGCCTGGTAGATCTGCTGCTCCGTGCTCTCGGGGACCTCCGTCTCGTCGTCGCCGAAGAACGGCATCCAGCTGCAGCCGGAGGCCGAGGCGAGGAGCGTGCACAGGAGCAGGGCGCAGGCGCGTGCGTTCGGCAAGGGTGGTCCGTGCGGTCCGGGACTGTGATGATGCGGCGCCGGAAGTCCGACCGAGCCGCGTGACCGGCGGCATTTAACCACAGGGGCGGGGCGCCACGCAGCGCTGCCGCGAAGGCCATGGACGAGGATCCCGACGACCTCGAGGAGCTCGAGACCGACGCGGTCGCGCGGCTGCGGCGGGACTGCGTGCTGCCCGACGCACAGGCGGGCCAGCGCCTCGACCAGGCCCTCGCGGCACTGCTCCCGGAGCATTCCCGGGCGCGGATCCAGCGCTGGATCCGCGACGGTGCCGTGCGCGTGGACGGGGAGGCCGCGCTGCCCCGGCGTCGCGTGCTCGGCGGCGAACGGGTGACCCTCGACGCGCCGCTCCTGGAGGAGGGGGAGGCCTGGGCCCGGCCGGAGCCCGTCCCGTTCACGGTCCTGCACGAGGACGCGGCGCTCCTGATCGTGGACAAGCCCGCGGGCCTCGTGGTCCATCCCGGCGCCGGCAATCCCTCGGGGACGCTCGTGAACGGCCTGCTCCATCGCTTCCCGGAGCTCGCCGGCCTGCCCCGGGCGGGCATCGTCCATCGCCTCGACAAGGACACGTCGGGGCTGCTCGTGGTCGCCCGGACCGCGCAGGCGCACACGGCGCTCGTCCGCCAGCTCGCGGACCGGAGCATGGGGCGGGGCTACCTCGCCGTGGTGGAGGGCGTACCGGTCTCGGGCTTCACGGTGGACGAGCCGATCGGCCGGGATCCGCGCAACCGGCTGCGCATGGCCGTGGTGCCCGGGGGGCGCCCGGCGGTGACCCACGTGCGCGTGGAGGAGCGCTACCGCGCCCATGCGCTGCTCGCCTGTCGCCTCGAGACCGGTCGGACGCACCAGATCCGCGTGCACCTGCGGCACCGGGGTCATCCGATCGTCGGCGATGCGCTCTACGGCGCCCGGGGGCGTTTGCCGCCCGGGCCGACGGCCTCCCTCGCCGCGGCGGTCCGTGCCTTCCGGCGCCAGGCCCTCCACGCCGCCGAGCTGCGGCTGCGCCATCCGGACGACGGTGCGGAGCGCGCCTTCCGCGCGTCGCCGCCCGAGGACATCGAGGCGCTCCTCGCGGCCCTGCGCGACGACGCGGGGCGGGACGGCGCGGCGCCGGAGGCCGCGCCGTGATCGACGTCCTCGATCCGGCGGCCGAGGGCCCCTGGCCGGAGGGCGTGTGCGGCCGCGCCACGACCCGGCAGGGCGGCGTCAGCACCGGGCCCTTCGCGTCCCTCAACCTCGCGACCTCGGGGGAGGCCGGAGACGACGATCCGGCCACCGTCGCGGAGAACCGGGCCCGCCTGACGCGGGCCCTCGGCGTCGACGCCGTCTGCTGGCTGCGTCAGGTGCACGGGACCGCCGTGCACGTCGTGGCGTCGCCGCCCGAGCCCGACGCCCCGGCGCCGGTCGCCGATGCCGCCGTGACCCGGCTGGCCGGCGTGGCGGTCGCGGTGCTCACGGCGGACTGTCTGCCGGTGCTCCTCGCGGCGGAGGACGGCTCCGTGGTGGGTGCGACCCACGCCGGCTGGCGCGGGCTCGCTGCCGGCGTGCTCGAGGCGACGGTGACGGCCATGGCGGTCCCGCCGGGGACGCTGCGCGCCTGGCTCGGACCGGCGATCGGGCCCGAGGCCTTCGAGGTGGGGCCGGAGGTGCGGGCGGCCTTCCTGGCCGCGGACCCGGCGGCCGCGTGCGCGTTCCGCCCCGGCCGGGGCGATCGCTGGCATGGGGATCTCTGGGCGCTGGCGCGGCAGCGGCTGGCGGCGGCGGGGGTCCGGGCGGTGGCGGGCGGGGGGATCTGCGTGCACGGCGCTCCGGAGCGCTTCTATTCCTTCCGCCGGGACGGAGGGCGCACCGGGCGCCAGGCCACGCTGGCGTGGCTCAGCCCGCGTCCTCGCAGTTGAGGAGGATCGCCTGCTTGGCCTCCTCGATGCGCTGCTGGCGCTCGTCCTCGCCGATGATCACGTACTCGCCGTCGGGCCCGCGCATGCGGATCCGCCGGTAGGTGGTGAACTGCTCGAACTGCTCCCGGGCGAGGCGGCAGTTCTCCTCCTTCTCGGCGCGGATCTCGGCCAGCCGTGCCTGTTCCGTGGCCTCGAGTTCCTCCTGCATGCGCTGCTGGGCCTCGGTCAGGCGCGGGCCGGCATCGGCGGACGACGCGGCGGAGCCCGATACCGAGCGTGCGGCCATGCTCCCGCCGGCGGCCGGCGCGTCGCCCCGGGCGGGCTCGGAGAGCGTCGGCGGGCGATCCGTCGGGTCGTTCCCGGGACGGACGATCTCGTAGGCGACGCCCACGGGGGCCACCTGGCCGTAGTGGACCGTTCCCGAGGCGTCGACCCAGCGATAGATGGTCTCCGCCGCACCGGAGGCACCCGCCGCGGCGACGAGCAGGAGGCCGGCGAGAGCGGTCGAGAGGAACCGGGAGGGCAGGGGCATGCGCGCAGGCTCCGGAGCGATCGTTCGGACCTCTTGAGCCTAGCACAGGGGTGTGGATCGGCCTGCCGCCCGGCCGGGGCGGTTGACGGCCCGGAGGCGACAATCAAGAATACGCGGCTTTTTTTCGTACGGGCCCTGCCCGCACGCATCCGGGAACGCGGGGGGCCGCGCGACGACGAGATCCGGCGCCCGCGTCGATCCTCGTTCCGCCGGCCTCCGCGACGACGACGAGGTCAGGCCAGTGGAACTGTTGTCCGGCGGCGAGATGATCATCCGTGCCCTCCAGGACGAGGGCGTGGAGTACGTCTTCGGCTACCCCGGTGGTGCCGCCCTCCACATCTACGACGCCATCTTCAAGCAGCAGGCCGTCCAGCACGTCCTCGTGCGCCACGAGCAGGCCGCGACCCACATGGCGGACGGCTATGCCCGCGCCACGGGCCGCCCCGGCGTCGCCCTCGTCACCTCCGGTCCCGGGGCCACGAACGCGGTGACCGGCATC
This sequence comes from Pseudomonadales bacterium, assembly GCA_036351515.1. Taxonomy (GTDB): domain Bacteria; phylum Pseudomonadota; class Gammaproteobacteria; order Pseudomonadales; family Azotimanducaceae; genus JAZBPF01. Next base: position 4,971 of record JAZBPF010000146.1, read on the forward strand.
GCCACGGCCTTCATGGACTCGATCCCGATGATCGTGATCTCCGGCCAGGTGAACAACGAGCTCATCGGCACGGACTCCTTCCAGGAGACGGACATGGTCGGCATCTCCCGGCCGGTCGTGAAGCACAGCTTCATGGTCAAGTCCGCCGAGGAGATTCCGGAGGTCATGAAGAAGGCCTTCTTCATCGCCACGAGCGGTCGCCCCGGCCCCGTGGTGGTGGACGTGCCCAAGGACACGACCGACCCTGCCGTCCGCTGCGAGTATCGCTATCCGGAGCGGGTGCGCATGCGTTCCTACAACCCGGCCTCCCGCGGCCACAGCGGGCAGATCCGCAAGGCCGTGGACCTGCTGCTCACGGGGCGGCGGCCCATCGTCTACGCCGGCGGCGGCGTGATCCAGGGCGAGGCGAGCGAGGCGCTCACGGAGCTGGCCCGGCTCCTCGGCTGGCCCGTGACGAACACGCTCATGGGCCTCGGCTGCTATCCGGCCACGGACCGGCAGTTCCTCGGCATGCTCGGCATGCACGGGACCTACCAGGCCAACATGGCCATGCACCACAGCGACACCATCCTCGCCGTGGGCGCGCGCTTCGACGATCGGGTGACGAACGACCCTTCGAAGTTCTGCCCCGACGCGCGGATCGTGCACATCGACGTCGACCCGGCGACGATCTCGAAGATCGTCCCCGTCGACGTGCCCATCGTCGGCCCGGCCGCCTCGGTGCTGCAGGACATGGCCGCGGTGGTCCGCGAGCGCCTCGAGGCGGAGCCCGCCGCCGTCGACCGCGATGCCCTCGGCCGCTGGTGGAAGCAGATCGAGGAGTGGCGCGAGCGCCACGGCCTGGATCACGATCAGCGCCACCGCGTCGGCCCCGGGGAGCCCATCAAGCCGCAGGTGGTGGTGCAGGCGCTCTATCGCGCCACGAAGGGCGAGGCCTACGTGACCTCCGACGTGGGCCAGCACCAGATGTTCGCGGCCCAGTACTACCACTTCGACAAGCCGCGGCGCTGGATCAACTCCGGGGGCCTCGGGACCATGGGCTTCGGTCTGCCGGCGGCCATGGGCGTGAAGTTCGCCTACCCGGACGCGATCGTCGCCTGCGTCACCGGTGAGGGCAGCATCCAGATGAACATCCAGGAGCTGTCCACCTGCACCCAGTACGGGCTGCCGGTGAAGATCGTGAACCTGAACAACCAGGCCCTCGGCATGGTCCGCCAGTGGCAGGACATGCAGTACGGCGGGCGCCACAGCCAGAGCACCTACCAGGACTCGCTGCCGGACTTCGTGCGCCTCGCGGAGGCCTACGGGCACGTGGGGATCCGCGTGACGGACATCGCGGATCTCGAGGACGCCATGGCGGAGACCTTCTCCGCGAAGAACCGCGACCGGCTCGTGTTCCTCGACGTCGCCGTCGACCAGGACGAGCACGTCTATCCCATGTGGGTGAAGGGCGGCAGCATGCGCGACATGTTCCTCTCGAAGACGGAGCAGACCTGATGCGGCGGATCATCTCGGTCCTGCTCGAGAACGAGGCGGGCGCCCTCTCCCGCGTCGTCGGTCTCTTCGCCCAGCGCAACTACAACATCGAGACGCTCACGGTCGCGCCCACGGAAGACGCGACCCTCTCGCGGCTCACGGTCACCACCGTGGGCGACGACCGCAAGATCGAGCAGATCACCAAGCACCTGAACAAGCTCATCGAGGTCGTGAAGGTCGTGGACCTGACCGAGGGCGAGCACATCGAGCGCGAGCTCATGCTCGTGAAGATCAAGGCGGTCGGGGCGCAGCGCGCGGAGGTCAAGCGCACGGCGGACATCTTCCGCGGACAGATCGTCGACGCGACGGACGCCTCCTACACGGTCCAGGTGGTCGGCACGAGCAGCAAGCTCGACGCCTTCATCCGGGCCATCGGCGAGCTCTCGATCCTGGAGGTCGTGCGCTCCGGCGTCTCCGGCCTTTCGCGGGGGGAGCGCGTCGTCGGGCTCTGAGGAATCCGATCCGGGTCGCCGCGATCGCCGCGGCGGCGTTCACCACAACCCGCGCGCCGGGCGAAACGGGCGCACAGCCAGAAGAGGTGGTTCGAAGATGCAGGTCTACTACGAGAAGGACGCGGATCTGTCCATCGTCCAGGGACGCCGCGTGGCCGTCATCGGCTACGGCTCCCAGGGTCACGCCCACGCCAACAACCTGAAGGAGTCGGGGGTGTCCGTCGTGGTGGGCCTGCGGGCGGGCTCCGGCTCCTGGGCCAAGGCCGAGAAGGCGGGCCTCGACGTCGCCGAGGTCCCCGCGGCCGTCGCCGGTGCGGACCTGGTCATGATCCTGACCCCCGACGAGCTCATGGCGTCCATCTACGCCACGGACATCGAGCCGAACCTCAAGGAGGGGGCGGCGGTGGCCTTCGGCCACGGCCTGAACATCCACTTCGGGCTCATCGAGCCCCGGGCCGACCTCGACGTGGTCATGATCGCGCCGAAGGGGCCCGGGCACACGGTGCGCTCCACCTACACCCAGGGCGGCGGCGTGCCCTGCCTCATCGCCGTGGCGCAGGACGCCTCCGGCTCGGCCAAGGCCCTCGCCCTGTCCTACGCGGCGGGGATCGGCGGCGCCCGGGCGGGCGTCATCGAGACGACCTTCCGCGAGGAGGCCGAGACGGACCTCTTCGGCGAGCAGGCGGTGCTCTGCGGCGGTACGGCGGCCCTCGTGCAGGCCGGCTTCGAGACGCTCGTCGAAGCGGGCTACGCCCCGGAGATGGCCTACTTCGAGTGCCTCCACGAGCTCAAGCTCATCGTCGACCTGCTCTACGAGGGCGGCATCGCCAACATGTGGTACTCGGTCTCCAACACGGCGGAGTTCGGCGGACTCACGCGGGGCTCGCGGATCGTCACCGAGGAGACGAAGCAGGAGATGAAGCGGATCCTCGCGGAGATCCAGCAGGGGACCTTCGTGCGCGAGTTCGTCACCGAGAACCAGGCGGGGGCGCCGACGCTCAAGGCCATGCGCCGGATCGAGGGCGAGCACGGCATCGAGGAGGTGGGTGCCCGCCTCCGTGGCATGATGCCCTGGATCCAGAAGAACCGGCTCGTGGACCGCTCCGTGAACTGAGGGAGCGGCGCGCGCCACCCCACCGGGAGGCGGGCCATGGCACAGGACCCCAGGGAGCACGAGCAGGCGCCGCCGGCGCGGCGCCTGCACGCGATCGACCCGGCGCCGGATCCCGTTCCACCGGGGAACGGGGAGGGCGTCGACGACGGCGATCCCGACCGCCAGCGTCGGCGGGGCATCTACCTGCTGCCGAACCTCATCACGACCGGGGCCCTGTTCTCCGGCTTCTTCGCCATCGTGGCGGCCATGAACGGCCGCTACGAGACCGCTGCCATGGCGGTCTTCGCGGCCCTGGTGCTCGATGCGGCGGATGGACGCGTGGCCCGGCTCACGCACACGGAAAGTGCCTTCGGGGCCGAGTACGACAGCCTCTCGGACATGGTGGCCTTCGGGGTCGCCCCGGCGCTGGTCATCTTCTCCTGGTCCCTGCAGTCCCTCGGCCAGCTCGGCTGGGTCGCGACCTTCATCTACATGGCGTGCGCGGCCCTGCGCCTCGCCCGCTTCAACATGCGTCCGGACAACAGCAGCTTCGTGGGTCTCGCGAGCCCCTCGGCCGCGGCCCTGATCGCCGGAACCGTCTGGGTCTTCACGGAGACCGCGCCGACGACGCCCGGGCCGGAGGGGGCGGGGGCGGTGCTGCTCGCCGCGCTGACCGCCGGTGCGGGGTTGCTCATGGTCTCGCCGCTGCGCTACTGGAGCCCGAAGAACGTCAACCTCAAGGGGCGTGTGCCCTTCGTGGCCCTCGTGGCCATCGTCCTCGGGTACGCCCTGATCATGCTCGACCCTCCGCGCGTGCTCCTCGGCGGCTTCGTCGCCTACGCCTTCTCCGGCCCCGTGCTGTGGGTGCTCCGGCGCCGTCGGCAGGCGGTCGCCCGGGCCGAGCGCGAGGGCTGAGACGCGGCCCGGAGCGCCCCCGCCGGGGCGCGCTTGATCTCGGTCATCGCTCCGTCAAAAAAAGTCGCGGGGGCCCCTTGCGGGCCTTCCGACCGGGTGTATACTGCGCGCCCTGACCGCGGGGTGACCCCCTTGGGGATCACGCGGAGAGGGGCCTTTCGGGGCCTCTTTTTCGCCTGGGCCTGCAGCTCTTTAACAGATCGATCAAGCCATTCGTGTGGGTGCC
>JAZBPF010000147.1:0-2133 GCA_036351515.1 Pseudomonadales bacterium
CCGGAGCGCTCCCGGCTCATGCTGCGCTACCAGGCGCTGCTCAAGGAGCGCCACGACGACATCGCGAAGGTGCTGGCGCGGGAGACGGGGAAGACCTTCGAGGATGCGAAGGGCGACGTCTGGCGCGGCATCGAGGTGGTGGAGCAGGCGGCGAACATCGCGCCGCTGCTCATGGGCGAGACCGTGGAGAACGTCGCCCGGCGCATCGACAGCTACACGATCCGCCAGCCCATGGGGGTCTTCGGGGGCATCACGCCCTTCAACTTTCCCGCCATGATCCCCCTGTGGATGTTCCCCATGGCCATCGCCTGCGGGAACACCTTCATCCTCAAGCCCTCCGAGCGCGACCCCATGACCCCGAACCTCCTCGCGGAGCTGTTCGCGGAGGCGGGAGCGCCGAAGGGCGTGCTCCAGGTGATCCACGGGGCGGCGGACCAGGTGAACTTCCTCTGCGACCATCCGGCGATCCGCGGCGTGTCCTTCGTGGGTTCCGTCGCCGTGGGCCAGCACGTCTACCGGCGGGCGACGTCCAACCTCAAGCGCGCCCAGTGCATGGTGGGCGCCAAGAACCACATGGTGGTGATGCCCGACGCGCCGAAGGAGCAGGTGCTCTCGAACATCGTCGGCGCCTCCTGCGGCGCCGCCGGGCAGCGCTGCATGGCCATCTCCGTGGCGCTGTTCGTGGGCGAGGCGCAGGAATGGATCCCCGAGGTGCGCGACGCCATGGCCGGACTGCTCCCCGGGCGCTGGGACGATCCGGACGCCGCCTACGGGCCGCTCATCACCCCCGAGGCGCGGGACCGGGTCCTGCGGCTGATCCAGGGCGGGGTGCAGGAAGGCGCGAAGCTCCTGCTCGACGGCTCGGACTGCACGGTGGAGGGCTACCCGGACGGCAACTGGATCGGGCCGACGCTCTTCGACGAGGTCACCGCGGAGATGAGCATCTACCGCGAGGAGATCTTCGGGCCCGTGCTCTGCGCCATGCGCGCCGACTCCCTGGACGACGCGATCCGCACCGTGAACGCGAACCCCTACGGCAACGGCACCTCCATCTTCACCTCCTCCGGCGGCGCGGCGCGCAAGTACCAGCACGAGGTGGACGTGGGGCAGGTGGGCGTCAACGTGCCGATCCCGGTGCCGCTGCCGTTCCTCGCCTTCACGGGCTGGGCCGGCAGCTTCTACGGCGACACGCACGCCTACGGCAAGGAGGCGCCGCGCTTCTACACGGAGACGAAGACCATGACCTCGCGCTGGTTCGACGACACGCCGGTCGCCGGCCCCAACATGTCGATCAACCTCCGCTGATCCGCGACGTCCCTGTGGGAGCCCGCTTCAGCGGCGACTGCGGCTTCGGCCGAGGCTTCTATCGCCCGGCCCATCGGAGCGGCTGAAGCGGGCTCCCACAGGCGCTCGTGCCACCACGGAACCTCGTGCATGGATTTCGAACTCACCGACGACCAGCAGGCCTTCGTCGATACGGCGCGGCAGTTCGCGCAGAAGTCGCTGGCGCCCCACGCCGCGCGCTGGGACGCCGAGGCCCTGTTCCCGAAGGACGTGCTCCGCGAGGCGGGCGAACTCGGCTTCATGAGCCTCTACACGCCCGAGGCCGACGGCGGCATGGGCCTGTCGCGCCTCGACGCGGCGCTCATCTTCGAGGAGCTGGCCGCCGGCTGCACCTCGACGGCGGCCTACATGACCATCCACAACATGGCCCTGTGGATGATCGCCTCCTTCGGCAACGACGAGACGAAGTCGGAGGTGATCCCGGCGCTGCTCACGGGCGAGCGCCTCGCCTCCTACTGCCTGACGGAGCCCGGCGCCGGCTCGGACGCGGCGTCCCTGCGCACCACGGCGACGCTCGACGGGGACCACTACGTCCTCGACGGGCAGAAGGTGTTCATCTCCGGCGCCGGGGACACGGACGTGCTCGTGGTCATGGCGCGCTTCGCGGACGGCGACGGGGCCCGACCCGGCGCGAAGGGCGTCTCGAGCTTCGTCGTCCCCGCGGACGCGCCCGGGATCTCCTACGGGCGCAAGGAGGAGAAGATGGGCTGGAACAGCCAGCCCACGCGCGCGATCACCTTCGACGGCGTCCGGGTCCCCGCGTCGCGCCGCCTCGGCGCCGAGGGCGAG
>JAZBPF010000148.1:0-10118 GCA_036351515.1 Pseudomonadales bacterium
CGGAGCCGGGCGAAGCCGGCCTCGCCGCCGAGCACCCGGAGGATGTCGCGGAGCCCGTTGTTGCCGCCGTGGCCGCCGCCGCGCTTCAGGCGCGCGACGCCCGGGGGCAGGTCGAGTTCGTCGTGGACGACGAGGAGCTCGGCGGGGGCGATCCGGTAGAAGCCGAGCGCCGCCTGCGTCGCCGTGCCGGAGGCGTTGTAGAAGGTGTCGGGGACGAGCAGGCGCACGTCCCGGCCGCCGACGCTCACGCGGCCGGTGGCGCCGTGGAACTTCTTCTCGGGGCGCAGCGCCTCGCCGTGGGCCCGGGCCACGGCCTCCACGAACTCGGCCCCGGCGTTGTGCCGGGTACCGGCGTACTGGGCCCCGGGATTCCCGAGCCCCACGATGAGGCGGACGACGTCGGCCATGGGTGTTCCGTTCCGGACGCGGGCGTGCGGCGGAGCCCGGGGCGGGCTCCGCCGCGGGCGGGGTCAGTCCTCCTCGCCCTTCTCCCCCTGCTCCGCCTCGTCCTCGTCGCTCGAGGAGACGCGCGGCTCGATCACCGAGACCACCGGCTGGTCGTGGTCCTCGCCGAGGTGCAGGGCCGGAATCGAGACCCCCTCGGGGAGCGGGATCTCGGAGAGGTGGATCGCGTCGCCGATGCCGAGGGCCGTGACGTCGACCTCCAGGTACTCCGGAAGCTGCCCGGGCAGGCTCTCGATCTCGATCTCGCTGATGTTGTGGGTGATCTGGCCGCCGGCCTTCACGCCCTTGCACTGCGCCTCACCGAGGACGTGGATCGCCACGTGCACGCGGATGGCCTCGTCGGCCCGGATCCGCTGCAGGTCCACGTGCATGATCTCGCCCCGGGCCGGATGGCGCTGCAGGTCCTTCAGGATCGCGGAGACCCCGCGATCCGCGAAGCGGACCTCGAGCACCTGCGAGAAGAAGGACTCGAGCTTCTCCGCCTTGCCGAGCTCGTTCGCCGAGAGGGAGAGGGCCTCGGGCCCCTCACCGCCACCGTAGAGGATCGCCGGCACCCGCTCCGCGAGACGACGCAGGCGGCGGCTCGCACCCTTCCCCACGTCGCTGCGCGGTTCTGCCGACAGCACGATCTTGTCTGCCATCTTCGTTCACTCCTGTGGTCGGGGACCTGCGGGGACGCGACCATCCTCCGCAGCCCGTCGTCGAAGGCCGGCGCGGCGAAGTGCCGTCCGGCGGTTCCGGGCCCCGCGGCGCGGGGTCCCGGTCACTGCGCTCAGCGGAACATCTCGCTGATCGATTCCTCGTTGCTCACGCGCCGGATCGCCTCGGCGAGCAGCTCGTCCAGGGACAGCTGCAGGATCCGGTCGCAGGCGCGCGCCTCGGCCGAGAGCGGGATCGTGTCGGTGACCACGACCGCGTCCAGCTGCGAGCCCGCGATGCGCCCCACGGCCCCGCCGGAGAGCACGGGGTGCGTGCAGTAGGCCACGACGCGGCGCGCGCCGAAGTCCTTGAGCGCCGCAGCCGCCTGGCACAGGGTCCCGGCCGTGTCGATCATGTCGTCGACGATGACGCAGGTGCGTCCCTCGACCTCGCCGATGATGTTCATCACCTGGCTCTCGTTGGCCCGCGGCCGGCGCTTGTCGATGATCGCCAGCTCCGCGTCCTGCAGCTGCTTGGCGATGGCCCGGGCGCGCACCACCCCGCCGATGTCCGGGGAGACCACCACGATGTCGTCGTAGCCCTGGGCCAGGGCGTGGTCCACGAGCACCGGCGACGCGTAGACGTTGTCCACGGGCATGTTGAAGAAGCCCTGGATCTGGTCCGCGTGCAGGTCGACCGTGAGCATGCGATCGAACCCGACGGTGGTGATCATGTCCGCGACGACCTTGGCGCTGATCGGCACCCGCGCCGACCGCGGGCGCCGGTCCTGGCGCGCGTAGCCGAAGTAGGGCAGCACGGCGGTGATGCGCGCGGCGGAGGCGCGCTTGATCGCGTCCGCCATGATCAGGAGCTCGAGGAGGTTGTCGTTCGTCGGCGCGCAGGTGGACTGGAGGAGGAAGACGTCCCGTCCGCGCACGTTCTCGTCGATCTCGACCGCGACCTCGCCGTCGCTGAAGCGCCCCACCTCCGCGCTGCCGAGGCGCATGCGCAGGCGCTGGGCGACGCGCTCGGCGAGGGAACGGTTCGAGTTCCCCGAGAAGATCATCAGGTCGGACACGAACGTTTCCCCGTGGACCAGGCGCGGTGCGGAGCTGGACGGCACCGGGCGCGCGGCCGCGGCACCTGCGGAGGCCGGCTTCAGGCCCCGGCGTTCCGTGGTCGGACCCTGCCCCGCGGCGGGACCGAACCGGACGCCGTGCTCGAAGACTCCGACCCGAGCGGGGCGAGGAAACTGGCTGGGGTGGCAGGACTCGAACCTGCGAATGCCGGAATCAAAATCCGGTGCCTTACCAACTTGGCGACACCCCAACACGAACCGAACTGCCCTAGCGCGGCGCCCCCACGAGGGCGCTCTGCGTCGGCGAGACGTCCAGCGCACGGACCGCCCACGCCCGCCAGGGGGCGGGGCAGGCCCGCGCCACGGCCTTCGCCTCGGACGCGCTCGCACAGGGCAGGAAGATGCAGCCGCCCGTTCCCGTGAGCCGCGCTTCCCCGAAGCGGGACAGCCAGCGCAGGGCTGCGTCGATCCCCGGGTACAGGCGGCGCACGACGGGCTCGCAGTCGTTGTGACCGCCCCCGTCGAAAAAGGCGGGTATTCTCTTCACGGGGGTATCCCGTGTCAATTCGGGATCGGCGAAGATCCGCGCCGTCTCCACGGCCTGCCCGGGATCGCAGATCACGTGGTGCTCGGCCGCCGTCCCGAGCGGTGTCAGACGCTCGCCCACTCCCTCCCCCCAGGCCGTGCGCCCCCGCACGAAGACGGGCACGTCCGCGCCGAGGGCGGCGCCGAGCTCCGCGAGGGCGTCGATGCCCAGGTCGAGGCCCCAGAGGCGGTCGAGCCCCCGGAGCACCGTGGCGGCGTCGGAGGAGCCTCCGCCCAGGCCGCCGCCCGCCGGGATCCGCTTGACCAGGCCGATGCGCACGCCCGCGCGCACGCCCGCGGCCTCGGCGAGGCGCCGGGCGGCGCGGAGCGTGAGATCGTCGTCGCCGCCGGGGGCGTCGCTGCCCGGCAGGAACCCGAGCTCGCCGACCGGCGCCCGCTCGAGCACCACCGTGTCGCAGAGATCCACGAGCTGGAACACGGTCTGCAGCAGGTGGTAGCCGTCCTCCCGGCGCCCGGTGACGTGCAGGAACAGGTTCAGCTTGGCGCAGGCCTCGAGCTCGAGGCGGTCCGTGCTCATGCGTCGGCCCCCGCCGGCACCGTCTCCCACGCCACCTCGCCGGGGCGCCAGCGTCCGGCGACGATCACGAGGCGCAGGGGCGGCCGCTCGAGCTCGATCCGTGCGGGGAGGGCGAGTCCGTCCACGGCCGTGCGGCGGGGCCAGGCGACGTCCCAGTCTCCCTGGCGGATCGCCGCCGGACGGCCGGCCTCGTCCCGGGCCGTCACCTCGACGGGCCCCGGCGCCGCCACGCCCCGGACCCAGTAGCGCGCCGCGGCGACGGGGATCGGGAGGCCGAGGGCGCTGCCGAGGAGCGCCTCGGCGCTCGCTGCCGTGCGGACGCCGTCGCCGTCCCGGAGCGTGACGGTACGGTCGTCTCCCTCGAGGACGGCGGCGCCGCGGCCCAGCGGCCCGCTGAGCACGAGCCGGAACCGCTCCGCGTCCTGGCTCCAGGAGAGGGTCGCGCGGCCGCTGTCCTCCGGATGGCGCCAGGCCACCTTGCCGTCGAGGGTGAAGCGTTCGAGCGCCCGCGCGAGGCGATCGCCCTCCTCCGGCGCCGGGCCCGGCCCCGGGCCGACGCAGCCGACGAGGAGGACGAGGCCACCGGCGACGAGGATTCCGCGCAGGCTCACGCGTCCGCGCCGGGACGCAGCCGCGCGAGGCCCTCGTCCCCGAGGAAGCGGCGGATGGTCCGTTCCAGCACCGGGCTCCCGGCGTCGAGCTCCAGGCCGCGGCGCCAGGTGCGCCGGGCGGCGTCCTCCTCGCCGAGGGCCCAGAGCGCCTCGCCGAGGTGGGCGGCGACCTCGTGGTTCGGAAAGGCCGCGAAGGCGCGGCGCAGGAGGGCCACCGCCTCCTCGAGGTTGCCGAGGCGGTACTCCACCCACCCCAGGGAGTCGACGTAGGCGGGCTCCTCCGGCGCCTGCTCGAGGGCGCGGAGCACGAGGGCGCGGGCCTCGTCCAGGCGCTCGCCCCGATCCGCGAGCGTGTAGCCGAGGGCGTTCAGGGCCATGGCGTTGTCCGCGTCCAGCTCGAGGATGCGCCGGAGGTCCCGTTCGAGCCCTTCGGGCCGCCCTGCCGTCTCCGCGGTCATGGCCCGTGCGTAGAGCAGGTCGATGTCGTCGGGCGCCTCCGCGAGCGCGGCGTCCAGGGCCTCGAGGGCGACCTCCGGCAGCCCTGCGTCCACGAGCACGTCGCCCTCCACGAGGCGCAGCGTGACGGCCTCGTCGGGATGGTCCCGGCGCTGCCCCGCGAGGTACTCCCGGGCCGCCTGCACGTCGACCCGCTCGAGGAGCAGCGTCGCGGCGCGGGCCTGGGCGCGGGCGAACTCGTAGCCGGGGCCCACCTCGGCGAAGGCGGCGACGGCCGCGTCCGCGTCGCCCCGGCGCTCGGCGAGCTCCCCGAGGTAGTAGTGGGCGGCGTCCTCGCGGCGTCCGGTGGCCAGCAGTCGCTCGAGGTAGCCCTGCGCCTCCTCGAGGCGGTCCGTCTCGAGGTTCACGAGGGCGAGGGAGAGCAGGAGCTCCGGGCTCTCGCCGGCGGAGAGGAGGAGCGTCTCGAAGGCCCCGCGGGCCTCGTCGAGGCGACCCTCGGCGACCAGGAGCCGGGCCAGGGTGTAGCGCAGGCGCCCGTCCCCGACGCCGCGGTCGAGGCCCGCCTGCAGCACGGCGAGGGCGTCCTCGGGCCGCTCCAGGGCCTCGAGCAGCCGGGCCTCGAGGAGCACGGCCTCCTCGTCCGCGGCGGCCACGGGCAGCGCGTCGAGCGCGGCGAGGGCTTCCTCGGGGCGCTCCTGCTGCTCCAGGAGCAGGGCCACGGAGAGGAGGAGCTGCGGATCCTCCGGATGGCGCTCGCGCAGGGCCCGCAGCCCCGCGAGGAGCGCCTCCCGGCTGGCCGGGTCGATGCCCTCCGCATGGGCGGCGAGGTAGGTGAAGCGGGCCTCGCCGCCGAGCGCCCGGAGGGAGGCGAGCTGCGCGAGGGCGGCGTCGAGGCGCCCGGCCCGGATCAGCGCCACGGCGGCGGTCTGCCGCGCCTCCGGGTCCTCCGGCGCGAGCTCCGTCCAGAGCACGGCGAGGTCCGCGGCCCGCTCCGGGTCGCCGCCGTAGCCCGACAGCTGCGCGGCGCGGGCCACCACGCCCGGATCCCGCGTCCGCCGGGCCTGCCGGGTGTAGCTCGCGAGGGCCGGCTCCAGCGCCCCTTCCCGGAGCGCCAGCTCGGCGGTGAGGAGCTCGAAGAGCGTCTCCCGGGGAAAGGGGCGGTAGACCGGTTCCGGGGGCGGCGGCTCCGCGGGGGCCGCGGGCGGGGTCCCGGCCGCCGGAGCGGCAGGGGCGGAGGCCGCCCCCGCGGCCGGCGGGGCGTCCGGGGCCGGGGCCGGCCCCGGCGCTGCACAGCCCGCCAGGGTCAGGAGACCGGCCGTCGCCAGGGCGCGCGCCGTCGCGCCGAGCCGCGTGCCGCAGCGGGGTACGGACGCGGGCTTTCCGGTATAGTCACCGAGGATCATAGGGTTGCTGTCTACGGCTTCAATGAGCGTCCTGGCCCTCGGCTTCAATCATGTCACGGCGCCGATCGAGTTGCGCGAGCGGGTGGCGTTTCCGACGCACCAGCTTCCGGACGCGCTCCGTGACATCCGTTCCGATCTCGATCTCCCGGAGATCGCGATCCTGTCCACGTGCAATCGCACGGAGCTGTACTGCTGGGTGCCGGACGGCGACCACGCGCCGCTCCTGAACTGGGTCGGAGACTATCACCGCCTCGACCTGCGCCGGCTGGAACGGTCGAGCTATCTCCACCGGGGCCACGACGCCGTGCGCCACAGCATGCGCGTCGCCGCCGGCCTCGATTCCATGGTCCTCGGCGAGCCGCAGATCCTCGGGCAGGTGAAGGACGCCTGGGAGATCGCCCGGGGCGCCGGCACCATGGGGCCGGAGCTCGAGCGCCTCTCGCAGCACACGCTGGTCACCGCCAAGCGCATCCGCACGGACACGGAGATCGGCCGCCATCCGGTCTCCGTCGCCTACGCCGCCGTGTCCCTCGCGCAGCAGATCTTCTCGGACCTCGCGCACGCGCGGGCGCTGCTCGTCGGCGCCGGCGAGACCATCGAGCTCGTGGCCGAGCACCTGCGCCAGGCGGGCGTCGACCGCATGACCATCGCCAACCGGACCCTCGGCCGGGCCCGGGACCTCGCGACGCGCTTCGGCGCCGACAGCGTGCTCCTCTCGGACCTGCCCCGGGTGCTCCCGGACGCCGACATCGTCATCGCGTCCACCGCCGCCGACCTGCCGGTGCTCGGCAAGGGCATGGTCGAGGAGGCGCTGCGCACGCGCCGGCGCCGCCCCGTGTTCATGGTCGACATCGCCGTGCCCCGGGACATCGAGCCGCAGGTCGGCGAGCTCGACGACGTCTTCCTCTACACCATCGACGACCTCTCGGACATCATCGCGGAGAACCGCCGCTCCCGGGAGGAGGCCGCCGCCCAGGCGGAGCAGCTCGTGGACCTCGGGGTCGAGACCTACCTGCGCGACCTGCGCGCGCGGGAGGCCGTGGAGACGGTCCGCGCCTACCGGTCCCGCGCCGAGGAGGTCGCCGCCGAGGAGCTCGAGCGCTCCCTGCGCCGGCTGCGCAAGGGCGAGGATCCGGAACAGGTGCTCCAGCGGCTCGCCCGGAGCCTGACCAACAAGCTGATCCACACGCCCTCGCAGCGTCTGCGCGAGGCCGGCGCCGACGGTCGCGACGAGGTGGTCGCCCACGGCCGCCGGCTCCTCGGCCTCGATCCCACCTACCACGACGAATGAGCGCCGGCGCGCTGCGCTCCGGCCCGGCCCCCCGTGGTCCCGGGCCCCGCAGCTCGTCCCGCCCGGCCCTCCGGACGCGATCCCCTTGAAGCCCTCCATCGAACGCAAGCTCGCCGAGGTCCGCGACCGGCACGAGGAGCTGGGCGCGCTCATGGCCGACCCGGAGATCGCCGCGGACCCGGAACGCTTCGCCCGCTTCTCCCGGGAGTACGCGGACCTCGAGCCGGTGGTGCGCGCCTTCGCCGCCTGGGAGGCGACCTGCCGACGGCGGGAGGAGGCCGAGGGGCTCGCCGGGGAGCAGGACCCGGAGCTGCGCGAGCTCGCGCGCGAGGAAGCCCGGGACGCGGCGCGGGAAGCGGAGCACCTCGAGGACGAACTCGAGGCCCTGCTCGTGCCGCGGGACCCCGCGGACCGGGCGGCGGCCTTCCTCGAGATCCGGGCCGGCACCGGCGGCGACGAGGCGGCGCTCTTCGCCGGCGACCTGCTGCGCATGTACCTGCGCTACGCCGAGGGCCGGGGCTGGAGCGCCGAGCTGCTCTCGGAGCGCCCGGGGGAGGTCGGCGGCTACCGCGAGGTGATCTGCCGCATCGGCGGTGCGGACGTCTACGGGCGCCTGAAGTTCGAGTCCGGCGTGCACCGGGTGCAGCGCGTCCCGGCCACGGAGTCCTCGGGACGCATCCACACCTCCGCCTGCACCGTGGCCGTGCTGCCGGAGCCGGAGGAGACCGCGGCGGTAGCCCTCGCCCGGGACGAGCTGCGCATCGACACCTTCCGGTCCTCGGGCGCGGGCGGCCAGCACGTGAACAAGACCGACAGCGCCGTGCGCATCACGCACCTGCCCACGGGCATCGTCGTGGAGTGCCAGGACGAGCGCTCCCAGCACAAGAACCGCGCCCGCGCCCTCTCGCTCCTCGCCGCCCGCCTCACGGACCGCGCCCGGGTGGCCGCGGAGACGGCCCGCGCCGAGACGCGCCGGAGCCTCGTGGGCAGCGGCGATCGCTCCGAGCGCATCCGCACCTACAACTTTCCGCAGGGGCGGGTCACGGACCACCGCATCGACCTGACGCTCTACGACCTCGCCGCGATCCTCGAGGGCGATCTCGATTCCGTGCTCGACCCGCTCGCCCGCGAACACCAGGCGGACCAGCTGGCGGCGCTCGCCTCGTGAGCGCCATGGCCTCCGGCGGCCCCACGCTCGGGGCGGCACTCGCCCGGGCCCGGACCCTCGGCCTCGACCGCCTCGACGCGGAGCTCCTCGCGGCGCACGTGTGCGGCCTGCCCCGCGCCGCCGTGATCGCCCATCCGGAGCGCGCGCTCGACGGCGCCGCGGCGGCGCGCCTCGAGGCCCTCGTCGGCGAGCGGGCCCGCGGCGTGCCGCTCGCCTACCTGCTGGGAGAGCGGGGGTTCCGCGGCCTCCTCCTGACCGTGAATCCGGACGTGCTGATCCCGCGCGGGGACACGGAGACGCTCGTGGAGGTGGCCCTCGACGCCCCGGTCCCGGAGCGCGCCCGGGTCCTCGACCTCGGCACCGGCAGCGGCGCCGTGGCCCTGGCCCTCGCGGCCGCCCGGCCGCACTGGACGATCACCGCCACGGACCGCAGCCCCGCCGCCCTCGCCGTGGCGCGCGGCAACGGCGAGCGGCTCGGCCTCGGGAACGTAGGCTGGCGCGAGGGCGACTGGTTCGCGGCCGTGGCGGAGGCGCGCTTCGACCTGATCGTCTCGAACCCGCCCTACGTGGCCACGGACGATCCGGAGCTCGCAGCCGACGTCGCGGCCTTCGAGCCGGCCGCCGCCCTCTTCGCGGGACCCGACGGCCTCGACGCGATCCGGCGCATCGCCGCGGATGCCCCGACGCGGCTCCTTCCGGGCGGCACCCTCGCCCTCGAGCACGGCCACCGGCAGGGCGAGGCGGTGCGCGCCCTCCTCGCCGCCGCGGGCCTCGAGGCCGTGGACACCCGTCCGGATCTCGCCGGGCGCCCCCGCGTCACGAGCGGACGGCGACCGACCGGGAGCCACGACGGTGGATGACGCCCGGCTCCTGCGCTTCGGCCGCCAGATCCTCCTGCCGGAGATCGACGTGGCGGGGCAGGAGCGGCTCGCGGCGGCGTGCGTGACCGTGGTGGGCCTCGGCGGCCTCGGCTCCGCCGCGGCGCTCTACCTCGCCGCCGCCGGCGTCGGCCGCTTGCGCCTGTGCGACGACGACGTCGTCGAGGCGAGCAACCTGCAGCGCCAGATCCTCCACGGCGAGGGCGATCTCGGCCGCCCGAAGACGGACTCCGCCCGGGACCGGATCCGTGCCCTCGACCCGGCGCTCGCGGTGGAGTGCGTGCCGGCGCGGGTCGAGGCCGCGAACGTCGCCGCCCTGGTCGACGGCGCGGACCTCGTGATCGACGGCACGGACAACGTCGCGACCCGCTACCTCCTGAACCGCGCCTGCCTCGACGCCGCCGTGCCCTGGGTCTCCGCCGCCGCGATCCGCTTCG
Organism: Pseudomonadales bacterium; assembly: GCA_036351515.1. GTDB lineage: Bacteria > Pseudomonadota > Gammaproteobacteria > Pseudomonadales > Azotimanducaceae > JAZBPF01. The sequence goes on from JAZBPF010000148.1 coordinate 9,550, forward strand.
ACGCCCAGCTGACGGTCTTCGATCCCCGGGACGCCGCCTCGCCGTGCTACCGCTGCCTCTGGCCCGCGGAGGGCGAGGCGGAGGCCGCCTGCGCCGAGACCGGCGTGGTGGCGCCCCTCGTCGGAGTCGTCGGCGCGCTGCAGGCGCTGGAGGCGGTGAAGCTGCTCGCAGGGTGCGGACGGCCCCTCGTGGGCCGCGTGCTCTCCCTGGACGCGCGCTCCCTGGCCTTCGCGGAGTTCCGCCTGGCGCGGCGCCGCGGCTGCGCGGACTGCGGCTGAGGGGCCGGGAACGGGCCGTCCGCCGTTCGCGACGGCGCCCGCATGCTGCACGCACCGCACCCGGAGCGTCAGCCTTCCGGCAGGTCCCCCGGGCCGGCGGCGAGTCCGTCGGCGCCGAGGCGCCGGGCGAGCTCGGCGCAGAGCGGCTCGCGCACGGCGGCGATCTCCGCGGGACCGCCGAGGTCCGCGAGCTGCGTGACCGCGAGGCCGGCCATGCCGCAGGGGTCGATGCGCCCGAAGGGCTCGAGGTCCATGGCCACGTTGAGGGCGAGGCCGTGGTAGCTGCAGCCG
>JAZBPF010000149.1:0-2502 GCA_036351515.1 Pseudomonadales bacterium
AGCGCGTCGAGCCCGCCCGCGAGCAGCAGCGTGGCGGCGATGGCCCCGAGCAGGAGCGTCCAGAAGATGCGCTGGCCCATGCGCGAGACCTGATCGTCGCGGCGCGAGAGCAGGTCGATGACGAGCGCCGCGGAGTCCGCGCTCGTCGTCAGGAACACGACGATGATCACGACGCTCGCCGCCGAGGTGACCGCCGCGAGGGGGAACTGTTCCAGGAAGGAGAACAGGGCCACGGAGACGTCCGCCTGCACCTGCTCGGCGAGGCCGCCGGAGCCGTTGAGCTCGAGGTCCACGGCCGCGAGGCCGAAGATGGAGAACCACACGACCGTGAAGGCGAGCGGCGCGCCGAGCGCCCCGAAGACGAACTGACGGATCGTCCGGCCCTTGGAGATCCGGGCGATGAAGATGCCCACGTAGGGCGCCCAGGAGATGGTCCAGGCCCAGTAGAAGACGGTCCAGCTGCGCTGCCAGTCCGTGCCCTGGTAGGTCTCGGTCCAGAAGGCGAGCCAGGGCAGCGCGTCGAGGTACTCGCCGAAGTTCTGCACGGTCCCCGCGGTGAGGAAGAGCGTCGGGCCCGTGAGCCAGACGAAGAGCAGGATCGCGAGCGCGATGGCGATGTTGAACTCCGACAGGCGCTTGATGCCGCGGTCGAGGCCGAGGGCCACGGAGACGGTGGCGACCACGGTGATCACCACCACGATGAGCGTCTGCGAGAGCTCGCCCACGGGCAGGCCGAAGAGATAGTGCAGACCGCTGTTCAGCTGCAGCGTCCCGAGCCCCACGGACACGGCGACGCCGAAGAGCGTGCCGAGCACGGCGACGATGTCGATGGTCCAGCCCCAGGGCCCGAACACCCGTCGCCCGAGCACCGTGTAGAAGATGCTGCTGATGCGCATGGGCAGGCCCTGGCGATAGGCGAAGTAGCCGATCGCGAGGGCGGGCAGCGTGAAGATGGTCCAGGTGTGCAGGCCGAAGTGGTAGAGGGCGATGGTCATGGCCAGCTTCGCCGCCTCCGGCGTGCCGCCGACCACGCCCTCGAGCGGCGGATTCGCGAAGTGGCTCATGGGCTCGGCCACGCCCCAGAACATGAGGATCGTGCCGATGCCCGCCGCGAAGAGCATGGCGAACCAGGTCACCGTCGGGTACTCGGGCCCCTCGCCGTCCGGACCGAGGCGGATCGCCCCGTAGCGCGAGAGCGCCACCCAGAACAGGAACCCCAGCAGGCCCGTCACGGAGAGGATGTAGAACCAGCCGAAGTACTCGACCGTGAAACCCGTCAGGGCTCCGAAGAAGGCCGCCACCGGCGCGTCGAAGGGGATCGCGAAGGCGACGAAGGCGATCGCGAGGCCCGCGGAGACGAAGAACACGGTGGGGATGGCGCTGAGGCCGAGGCGGTCGGCCAGACGGTCGAACATGCGGGGCTCCGTGGGCGGACGGCGACCCCTTCCGGGGCCGCGAAGGCATCGAACGGCAGATCTTTAGAAGTGTAACGAATTGCGTCGATGCTTTCTCTGCCGGGCCCCGCCCTCCACCGCGCACCCGTGCAAGGGCCTGAAGCGGCGGCAGATTCACCCCGTGGAACTATGCTGCCTCCGGAAGGCGCGCCCGCGGCCGGGCGCGCTCGCCTGGCCGGGAGACCCGCTGGATGATCCGCACCGACGCACCGCCCCTCGCATGGCTCGTCTACGAGGCGGACTGGCCGACGCTCGCGCGGGAGCTGGGTCGGCGTCGTCCGCCCCGTGCGCCGGTCGATCTTGCGCCCTATCTCGAGCTCATGCACGACCGCGCCTGCTGGGTCCTCGACCACGTGGGGACGGAGCGGGCGGACGGGGACACGCTGGGCACGCTGGCTCGCTACGTCGGCGCACGGCTGCGCCTCGGCATGGAGGAACTCGACCGCAGCTTCTTCGACCGCGGGCTGCCGGAGGCGACGGCGGACGAGGAGAATCCCGGCGCACACGCTTCGCCCGAGGCCGCTCCCCCGGCGGAGGACGGCCGTGCGGTCGCTCCGGTTCCTGCTTCGTCGACCGAGGCGGATCCCGGAGCGGACGATGCGGCCTCCGTGGAGCGGGACGCCGACCCCATTCCCTCCCCGCGCACGCCCATCCAGACGCCGTCGCGGGTGCTCGCGATCGGGCTCCGCCAGCGCGGTCGCGGCAGCGAGGGGGACGAGGCCGGCCTGCCGGAGGACGCCGTCCTCCCGCTCCAGGTGCCCGCCTCCTGGCCCTACGCCGTGCTCGCTCTGGCCCTCGTGCACCTCGCCGGTGAAGTCGCCGACGAGGAGGCCGTCTACGCCCGGGGGTTCGGCCCCGCACCCTGCATGGCCGCAGCCATGGAGGCACTGATCAAGGCCGAGGAGTCCGCCCACAACGCCATGACCGCGAGCGCCTCGCGCCGCGAATCCGGCTGGGAGGCCTTCACGGAACTCGTCGCCGAACGGGTCCTGCCCGGCGGCGACCTCGAGCACCACAGCGGCCGCAAGGCCGCCGAGCGCATCTGCGC
>JAZBPF010000150.1:0-6186 GCA_036351515.1 Pseudomonadales bacterium
CGATCGGGGACGTTCCTCCGGCTGAGTTCGAGGCCAAGTACCATGAGCTGCAAATGGGTCAGGCCCTGGCGGCCTGACTCACACAAAACGGCCTCCGGGAAACCCGGGGCGGTTCACATTCTTGTTTTGCTACGGGGAAGTGTGTTGAGGTGGTCAAGTGGAACTGCCAAGTCTCGTTTGATTAGACTGATTTTTGTAGAGCAGTTTGTCTATCCAGACGGTTGGGGTGGTGCTCAGTTACCTCGCGACCTCACGGCGCATCTCGCACGGGCAGGCTTCGAGGTGGAGGTCGTCTGTGGACGGGAGCCCTACGTGGCATTGGAGGGTGACCCTGGCCCGAGTCCCGCCGAGGAAGGGGTCCGTTTTCGATACGTGCCGAGGCTGCTCCCGGGGGAGGACGTCCATCGTCACAAGCTGTTGCGCCAGCTCTGGTTCTATCTGGCGGCCGTGCCGCTCGTTGGACTCCGTCGCTCTCCGGCGCTGTTCATCGCACAGACCAATCCGCCGTTGGTGGTCGTGCTCGTCGCCTTGATTTCCATGCTCCATCGTACGCCGTTGATGATCGTGGCGATGGATCTCTATCCCGAAGTGATCTTCGCGCACGGCCTCGCGCGGGAGGATTCACGGCTAGGGCGTCTTCTGGAGGCCCTCTTTCGCTTCGCCTATCGCCGTGCCGCCATCGTCGTCGCGCTGGGACCGACCATGCGTGAGCGTCTGGAGGACAAGGGGGTCGCTGCGTCCCGGATCGTCGAGATCTCGAACTGGGCGACCGGTGATCTCTCCGTGGTTCGCGGAGCGGACAACCGATTGAGACAGGAGTGGGGGCTGGAGGGTGCCTGCGTCCTTCTCTACTCCGGGAATCTCGGCGTGGCGCACGAGGTGGAGTCGGTGGTCCGCGCCTTCGCGGAAGCGCTCCCCCGATGTCCCCGGCTGCGTCTCGTCTTCGTCGCGAAGGGACAGGGAGTCGCGATCGCTCGCGAGCTGGTCGAGCGTTTGGGGGTCCAGTCGTCCGTTCAGTTCCATGATCTCGTGCCCACGGACCGCCTTCCCGAGTCGCTGGGGCTCGCGGACGTCGCGCTCGTGACCCTGCGTCCCGGTTTCGAGGGGCTCGTGGTTCCGAGCAAGCTGCTCGGCTGCATGGCGCGTGGCCTGCCCACCGTCTATGTCGGTCCACCGTCCGACGCCGCGGCGCTGCTCGAGCGCAGCGGTGGCGGTGTCAGCTTCGGCATCGGTGCGGTATCCGAGCTGGCGCAGTTCTTCGTCGAGAGTGGCCTCGACGGATCCGCGCTTCGCTCGATGGGGCAGGATGCGCGCGCCTACTACGAACGGGAACTCTCCCGAGAAGTCGCGCTCGCGCATTATCGGGAGGCCGTCGAGCGCGCCACGTCCGGCCGCAGGCCGGGCTCCGGAGAAGACTGAGCATACGATGGGCCGAGTGATCGCCGTCACGGGTGCCAGCGGATTCATCGGACGGGCCGTCGTGTCCAGGCTGCGATCCGAGGGTGAGCGCGCGCGGGCCGTCACCAGGCGGGACTCGGATGCGTCGATGGAATCGATCGCGGTGGGGGATCTCGACGGTACGACGGACTGGGCTCCGGCGCTCGACGGGGTCGACTGCGTAATCCATGCGGCCGGTCGAGCGCATGTGCTGCGAGAGGAGGGCGACGATCCGCTCGCAGAGTTCCGACGGGTCAACGTCGAGGCGACGAGGGCACTGGTCGAGGCGGCGGTGCGTTGCGGTGTTCGTAGGATCGTCTTCCTCAGCTCCATCGGCGTGCTTGGGAACGCGACGGCGCCTGGCTGCCCGTTCGACGAACGGTCCCCGATCGCGCCCGTGGAACCCTACGCGGTCTCGAAGGCCGAGGCGGAGGAGGTGCTGGAAGGCACGGCCGGAGGAGCAGGGATCGAGACAGTCATCGTGCGACCCCCGCTGGTCTATGGGCCGGGGGCTCCGGGTAACTTCGCGCGACTCGTGCGGCTCGTCCGCCTTGGTGTCCCGCTTCCCCTGGCTCGGGTGGAGAATGCGCGATCGCTCGTCGCTCTCGACAATCTCGTCGATCTGCTTCTGCGGTGCATCGACCATCCGGCAGCGGTCGGCAGGCGTCTGCTCGTTTCGGATGGCGAGGATCTCTCCACGCCCGAACTGGTCCGGCAGCTCGCGAGTGCGATGCGACGGCCCGCCGTACTGGTCCCGGTCCCGACTCCCCTTCTGCGCGCCGTGGGATTCCTGTCGGGACGATCGGCGGAGATCGGTCGTCTGCTCGGTGATCTGCAGATCGATCCGCGCTCGACCTTCGAGGCCCTTGCGTGGTCTCCCCCATGGACGGTGCGCGCGGCCCTCGCACAGGCGGTGCGCGATCGTGTCTGACGCGAACATGCGGTTCGGAGGCTGGAGCCTCGGGCCGAACGCCTGCGTGCGGATTTCCTGATGTCGATCGCGATCCCTTTCCTGGTCTTGGTGGCAGCACTTCTTGGAACCGGGCTCGTTCGTCGCTACGCGCTTCATCGCGAGCTGCTCGATGTCCCGAACGCTCGCAGCTCGCATACCAGGCCCACACCGCGTGGTGGTGGCGTTGCGTTGGTCCTGGCTGCGCTCGGCGCGTGGTGCGCCTTGTGGCTCTCGGGCGCCCTCGATCCGTCTCTCGCGGCGGCCGTCGTGCCGGGAGGGGCCCTGGTGGCCTTGACCGGCTTCTTCGACGATCGCTCGAGCCTGCCGTCGTGGGTGCGGTTGCTCGTGCATTTCCTCGCATCGGTCTGGGCCCTGGCCTGGCTCGGGGGGCTGCCGCGCGTACCTCTGCTCTTCGGCCCCGTCGATCTTGGCTGGATCGGGCACGTCCTCGGCGTGCTCTATCTGGTGTGGATGCTGAATCTCTACAACTTCATGGATGGGATCGACGGGATCGCAGGGATCGAGGCCACGGTCGTACCCCTGGTGGCCGCGGCGATTGCGCTCCTGCTCGGTCTTCCGTTTCCCTGGCCCCTCGCCTGTCTCGCCTTCGCGGCGTTGGGGTTCCTTCCCTGGAACTTCCCGCGTGCGCGCATCTTTATGGGAGATGCGGGGAGCGGATTCCTGGGCTTCTCGCTCGGCGTGCTCTCGATCGATGCCCTCGCTTCCCATCCGGGCCTCGGCTGGGCCTGGTTGATCCTGCTCGGTACCTTCGTCGTGGACGCGACGGTCACGCTCCTGCGCCGCATGATCCGGGGCTACCGGTTCGACGAGGCTCATCGGAGCCACGCGTATCAGTACCTGGCGCGTCGGGTCGGACGGCACGCGCCCGTTTCGGTCGGCTATGGCGCGGTGGTGGTGTTCTGGCTGGGTCCTGTCGCGTGGTTGGCGGCGCGAGGAGTGCTACCGGGACTGGTGACCCTGCTGCTCGGTTGGCTGCCCTTGGCCTACGTCGCTGTTCGCTTTCATGCCGGGGCGCCCGAGCGTCAGCGCTCCTGATCTGACCCATCCTCCGTCGCGGTCAACCCCGCTCCCTCCGGCGCGTTGAGCATCCTGTGGTCGCGTGCCGAGGCTGGTGGTGCGGGAGCTGCCGGCCGGCGTGCGGATCCATGGAATTGTGTAGGCGATCCAGGAGGCTGTGCAGTATTCTTCATGCATCGAAAAGGATCAGCCGACAGCGCGGCGCAGCCCGGGTGGCTCCGTGCGCCTTGGTATCTTTCTTGCTGGTGTTTGGAAATCAGGGCTCTTCCGCGTGCGGGGTGCCCGCGACCCAACTGATGGGGGGGCCATGGAAGCCCGTGGAATCCGGCAGCGACTGACCCTGCTGCCTCGACCCGCCAAACGGGCTGTCGCGGCCTTCACGGATTTCCTTTGCCTTCCCTTCGCCCTCTGGAGCGCCGTGGCGCTTCGCACTGGGGAGCTGGCCCCGCCTGTCCTGTTCGACCTGCTACCCGTCTTCCTTCTGCTTCCGCTCCTCTGCCTGCCCGTCTTCCACGTGCTCGGGGTGTACCGGACCGTCGTCCGGTTCATGGGGATGCAGGTCGCGCGTGCCATTCTCCTGGCCGCCGCGGTCGCGACTGGGCTGCTCGCTGTGGTCGTGTGGTGGACGGGCGTCACCGGATTGCCCGGGACGCTCTACATCCTCTTCGGCCTCCTGCTCGCTGGTCTGATGAGCGGAACCCGGATGGTGGCCCGCGTGGCGCTGCCTCGTCCCGGGCTGCGGTTGGCGGCTTGCCGAGCGGTGGTCATCTACGGGGCCGGCACTGCGGGCATCCAGCTCGCCAGCATGCTCGAGCACGGGCAGGAGTACCGCGCGATCGCGTTCGTCGACGACGACCCCGCCAAGGTCCGGACGGAGGTTCGAGGCCTCCGGGTGTACAGGCCTGCGAAGCTCTCGAAACTCGTCGAGCGCTACGGCGTGACGGACGTGCTGCTCGCGCTGCCGTCCGCATCCCGGCGCCGGCGCCAGGAGATCATCGAGAGTCTCGAGAGCCTTCCCGTCCACGTCCGCACGATTCCCGCGCTGCAGGATGTGATCTCCGGGGCGTCGAAGCTCGACGAATTGAAGGAAGTCGAGATCGAGGATCTACTGGGTCGGGATGCGGTGCCCCCCGATCTGGAACTGCTCGACCGTTGCATCGCCAACCGAAGCGTGCTGGTGACCGGAGCGGGCGGCTCCATCGGCGGTGAGTTGTGCCGTCAGATCCTCGCACGTGGTCCCTCGCGGCTCGTGCTCTTCGAGCAGAGCGAACTCGCACTCTATTCGGTCGAGCGTTCGCTCCGTGCGCTCGCCGCGGGGCGAGGGGTCGACGTCGAACTCGTGCCCATCCTCGGGTCGGTGCTGGATCAGGCTCGACTCGAGCGCGTGATGCGTTCCTGCCGCGTGGATACCGTCTACCACGCCGCGGCCTACAAGCACGTCCCGATCGTGGAAGCGAATGCCGCCGAGGGCGTGACGAACAATGTCTTCGGCACCCTCGCTGCGGTGCGCGCCTCGATCGAGGCTGGCGTTCGTTCCTTCGTACTCATCTCCACGGACAAGGCGGTGAACCCCACCAACGTGATGGGCGCGAGCAAGCGGGTCGCGGAGCTGGTGCTGCAGGGCCTTGCCGGTGAAGGGGGCGCTACCTGCCTGTCGATGGTCCGGTTCGGCAACGTGCTGGGGTCGTCCGGATCCGTCGTCCCGCTGTTCCGTGAGCAGATCCGGGTCGGCGGGCCTGTCACGGTGACCGACCCCCGGATCATCCGCTACTTCATGACCATTCCGGAGGCGGCGCAGCTGGTGCTGCAGGCGGGTGCGCTCGGTACCGGCGGGGACGTGTTCGTCCTCGACATGGGCGAGCCGGTGCGCATCGTCGACATGGCCCGGAGGATGATCCGGCTCAGCGGTCTGACGGTACGGGACGAGGCGAACCCCGACGGCGACATCGAGATCGTCTTCACCGGCCTGCGGCCAGGCGAGAAGCTGTACGAGGAGCTTCTGATCGGCGGAGACGTCTCGCCCTCGGGGCATCCGATGATCATGCGCGCGCGAGAACGCTGCCTCGATTGGCCGGTTCTCGAGAAGCGGCTCCGGATCCTGGAGAGCATGTGCCGCAGCGGGGACGAAGCAGGAATCCGTCACCAGCTCGCGACGCTGGTGGATGGTTACACAGGGGGTCTCGACGTTTCGGTTCTGCCTTCCAGCGACGTCCGGGGCTAGTAGCGCGTCGCCTGCGGCGTCAGCAGAGGAAAGCCCGTGGCCCGTGACGTTCCCGACTGGCTCCACCGCGCCCGCGAAGGCTGGGCGCACAAGGGTGTCGACCGTCCCCCCTTCGCCGAGGAACCCGGCCCCGGTCAGGAGTCCGTCTGGGACTATCCGCGCCCGCCGAAGCTCGTGCCGGACCCGCGCGAGGTGGTCGTGCGTGCGAACGGAGTCGAGCTCGCGCGCACCCGCGCTGCCCTCAAGCTCTGCGAGACCGCGAGCCCGCCCACCTTCTACCTGCCGCCGGCGGACGTGCGCACCGATCTGCTCGAACGTGCGGCCGGCGCCTCGTTCTGCGAATGGAAGGGCGAGGCGCAGTACTGGACCGCGGTCGCGGGCGACGAGCGCCTCGAGGGCGTGGCCTGGACGTACCCGAACCCCTTTGGCGAGTACGCCCCACTCGCGGGCTACTTCGCCTTTTATCCGTCCCGGGTCGAGTGCTTCGTCGGCGGCGAGCGGGTCCGCCCCCAGCCCGGCCGGTTCTACGGCGGTTGGA
>JAZBPF010000151.1:0-2018 GCA_036351515.1 Pseudomonadales bacterium
CCACCCTGATCACGGCCTCGGCGCTCCTCGATCTCGTGTCCGAGGCCTGGATCGCGCAGTTGCTCCGGCGTCTCCGGGTCCCGTTCTACGCGGCGCTCAGCTATGTTGGGCACATGGAATGGACGCCCGGGGACCCCCGCGACGCCGTCGTGGCGGCCGCCTTCGACCGGCATCAGGGCGGGGACAAGGGATTCGGCCCGGCCCTCGGACCTGCGGCCGCGGAGCGCTGCGTGGGGCTGCTCGAGGCCGCGGGCTTCACGGTGGAGACGGCGCCGAGCCCTTGGCGTCTCGGCTCCGACCAGGTTGCGCTGCAGCGCGCGCTCGTCGAAGGGGTCGCGACCGCGGCCGCGGAGGCGGGCGCCGAGGACGCGGTCGCCTGGGGCGCCTGTCGCCGGGAACTCGCGATCCACACGCGCTGCACCATCGGGCACCTCGACCTGCTGGCGATCCCAGGCGGGCATCCACGCGAGGTTCCGCATGCTCCTCGTTGACGTCACGCCGCGGGTCTGGGAGCGATTGCTCGCCGTGCGGCGGGGGGTCGGCTGCCCCTGCTGCGGGCGCTGGAGTCCCGGCGAGCGAGCGGCCCTCGACCTTTACGGGCCCGTCGCCCGCCGCGACCTCGGCCCCGTCACCGTCGCCCAGATCGGCCAGTCCCTCGACGGTCGCGTGGCCACCGTGACCGGCGACGCACGGGACGTGTCCGGCCCCGACGGGCTCGCGCATCTGCACCGGCTGCGGGCGCTGGTGGACGCGGTGGTGATCGGCGTGCGCACGGCTCTCCACGACTCGCCGCGGCTCACGGTCCGCCTCTGCCCCGGAGAGAATCCGGCCCGCGTGATCGTCGATCCCCGGGGGCGTCTGCCCGACGATGCGCCGGCGCTGGCGGAGGACGGGACCCGGCGGATCGTGATCCAGACGGTGGACCGACCGCGGCCGCCGGGCGTGACCACGATCCGCCTCGCGCCACGCGGGGGCCCGCTCGATCCCGCCGAGATCGTCGCCGCACTCCGGGACGAGGGCTTCCGGACGCTGCTCGTGGAGGGCGGCGGCACGACCATCGCCCACTTCCTGGAAGCGGGGCTGCTCACGCGGCTGCAGGTCTCCGTCGCGCCCCTGCTCATCGGCGGGGGACGCCCGGGGCTGAGCCTGCCGACGCCGATCGAGCGTCTCTCGGACGCCATCCGCACGGAGCTGCGCGCGTTCTCCCTCGGCTCCGACGTGGTCTTCGATTGCGGCCTCACCGCGCAGGCGGCCGCGGCGACCCGCCCGGTGCACCTGCGGGAGCTCGGAACGTCCGGCTGAGCATCCCGGGCAGGCTCGTACGTTCCCTCCGGAACCCGGCGCGGAAGCGATCCGCGGCGCGGGAGTGATGGCGCGACGCCCGGGTCGGCGCGATGATCCGGTCCTGGCTTCGGGGAGCGAGGGGATCCCATGAGACGTCTCGAGGGACGGTGCGCGTTGATCACCGGTGCGGGGGCCGGCATCGGTCGCGCGAGCGCGGAACGCATGGCCGCCGAGGGAGCCTTCCTGCTCTGCACGGACGTGGACCTGCAGCAGGCCGAGGGCACGGCGGCGCGGATCGCGGAGCAGGGCGGCCGCGCGGAGGCCTGGGCGCTCGACGTGTCGTCCGAGGAGCAGGTGCGCGAGGCGCTCGCGCGCGCCGAACGGGACCACGGGGGCGTGCAGGTCCTCTTCAACAACGCCGGTGTCGCGAACCTCGACTGGGACACGACGGTCCGGGTCAATCTCTCCGGCGTGTTCTACGGCCTGAAACACGCGGCGCCGCGCATGGCGGCCCGGGGCGGCGGCGCCATCGTCAACACGAGCTCCATTCTCGGGCTCGTGGGCTTCACGGTCCCGCCGGAGCTGGCCGAGGAGGATCCGGACCCGGACGGTCCGGGACAGCCCCGGTCCTTGGTCGAGCCATCGCTCAGAGCCCATGTGCGGCTCACCTGCAAGGCGCGGGAGCGCCGGCGTAGTGGCGCTACGCCAAGCGAGCGCAACGCGGCAGGCGGGCC
>JAZBPF010000152.1:0-15334 GCA_036351515.1 Pseudomonadales bacterium
CGCGAGATCGGCAACGCGGGCATCGGGGTCGGCCTCGAGGGCGACTACCTCCCGGACGACGACCGCATCGTCGCGGCGACGGCCATGGTCGGCGGCGGCGAGACGGCGAGCACGAGCTTCGAGCTCGCCGCCCTCGAGGAGGGCACGGCCTACACCTACCTCTGCACCTTCCCGGGCCACTGGACGGTCATGCAGGGGGCCTTCACGGTCACCGGCGGCTGAACCCCTTCGTTGCGCTCGGTCAAGGTTCCGGCCGGGCGCGCGCAGGATCATGGGGTCGCGTCGGGGCATCCGCCCCGGCGCGGTTCCGACCCTGCGAGGTGTCCATGACCGTCGAGCACCACTCCCTGCTGAACGAGTTCCCGGAGCTGCGGGACCGCATCCACGCCCTGAAGACCGAGGACGCGCACTTCCGGCGCCTCTTCGACGAGTACCACGAGCTCGACCGGCAGGTGTATCGCATGGACGAGAACATCGAACCGGCGAGCGACGAGACCATGGACGCGCTGAAGGCGCGCCGCGTGGCCCTGAAGGACGAGCTCTACGCCCTGCTGCGCGCGTCGTGAGCCTCGATTCGTTCTCCACTGCGCGCGCCATGCGCTCCGGGCTCCGGGCCCGGACCCTCTCCGCCGTCGAGCTCACGGAGCTGCACATCGCGCGCATCGAGGCGCACGACGGTGCCCTGAACGCGATCCCCGTGCGCACCTTCGACCGGGCCCGGGCCGCGGCGGTGGAGGCGGACCGGCGCCTCGCCCGGGGCGAGGACGCACCGCTCCTCGGCCTGCCCATGACCCTCAAGGAATCGACGCAGGTCGCGGGCCTGCCGCAGAGCGCGGGCCTGCCCGCCTTCGCGGCGCACCGCCCGGCCCTCGACGGCCCCGTGGCGCGGGCCGTCTTCGCGGCCGGAGCCGGGCTCCTCGGCAAGACCAACGTCCCGGAGGCCCTCGCGGACTGGCAGGCGGACAGCCCCGTCTACGGCCGCACCGTGAATCCCTGGGACGCGTCGCGCACGCCCGGCGGCAGCACCGGGGGCGGCGGCGCGGCGCTGGCGGCCGGCCTCACGCCCCTCGAGATCGGCAGCGACATCGGCGGATCGATCCGCGTGCCCGCCGCCTTCTGCGGCGTCTTCGGGCATCGCCCCTCGGAGACCGCGGTGCCGCGCGCCGGCGCCTTCCCCCTCGCCGACGGGCCGAGCCCCCTCTCGCTCATGGGCGTCCAGGGGCCGCTCGCCCGCAGCGCCGGGGACCTCGAGCTGCTCCTCGACGTGATCGCGGGGCCCGAGGTCGGCGAGGACGCCGCCTGGCGCCTCGCGCTGCCGCCGCCGCGAGCGGAGCGCCTCGGTGAGTTCCGCGTGGCCTTCCTGCCGCCGCCGCTGGACGCGCAGCCCTCGCGGGCCATGCAGCAGCGTCTCGACGAGCTCGCGGCCCGGCTCCGCGCCGAGGGCGCCACCGTGGCCGAGGCCCTGCCGGCGCTCGACCTCGCCGCGTACTTCGCGGACTACCAGCGCCTGCTCTTCGCCATGATCCACGGCGCGCGTCCGCGGCCCGAGCGCGAGGCCCTGGCGGCGGCGCTCCGGGAGGCGGGGGATCCGGCGTCCCTCGCCCAGGCGGAGGGCCTGCTCCTCGACGCCTCGGAACTGGCCCAGCTCGCGGGCCGGCGGGAGGGCGCCCGCGCCGCCTGGCGCGCCTTCTTCCGGGACTGGGACGTGGCCGTCGCGCCGACCCTGCTCGACGCCGCCTTCCCGCATCAGGAGGGCGACTTCGCCACGCGCACGCTCGAGGTGGACGACCGGGTGGTGCCCTACGGGCACAACCTGCTCTATCCGATGCTGGCGATCTTCCCGGGGCTGCCCGCGACGGCCTTTCCCGCCGGCCTGGACCCGCGGGGCCTGCCCCTCGGCCTGCAGGCCATCGGCCCGTATCTCGAGGACCGCACGACGCTCACCTTCGCGCGCCTCCTCGAGGAGCAGGCCGGCTACGGCTTCGAGCCACCGCCCGGCTGGGCCTGAACCACGAGCCGCAGTCCCGCCCGCAGCGTCTCGCCCGGTTCCAGCATCCGCAGCCCCGTCTCCGCGGCGGGCAGCGGGCTGTGGACCGCATCCGGGGCGTGGCTGACGGGCTCCACGCAGAAGAAGTCCTGTCCCGGCGGCGTGTAGACGATCAGGAAACGCAGCACCGCATCGCCGGTCAGGCGCAGGCGCAGGCCGCGGCGAGGCCAGTGGATCGTCGCGCCCGCGGCGTCCGCGTCGAAGCAGTGGTCGAGCGCCAGCGCGTCCACCGGTCGAGGCGCGTGCAGGGCCTCCTCGGTCTTCGGCGCGCGCGGCGGATCCACGAGCGTCGTCTCCCCGGAGGGCCAGATGCGCCGCACCGCCGCCGTCAGCGTCGCGTCCGCTCGCGGGAAGTACGGATGCCAGCCGAGGCCCGCGGGCATGGGCCGGTCGCTCTCGTTCGCGAGCGCGAGTCCGAGCTCGAGGCCGTCCGGCCGGAGACGGAAGGCCTGCGTGGCGCGATAGCGCCAGGGCCAGTCCGCGCCGTCGTGGCGGTAGACGAGGTCGGCGCTCGTGGCGTCCGCCCGCTCGACGGTCCACGCGCGCTGCCAGCCCTGGCCGTGGATCGCGTGCGCCTCCGGCGGGAAGTTCGGGGCGAGCGTCACGGCCTCGTCCCGGAAGCGGAAGCGTCCCCGGTCGATGCGCCCGGAGAAGGGCACGAGCGGAAACGCCGCGGAGGCCAGCGGGTCGTCGTTCCCCGCCGGCGCCGGGCGCAGCAGGTCCTCGCCGCGCAGGCGCAGGGCGCGCACGGTGCCTCCGGCGGCCGGGGCGAGGAGGAGTTCGCACCCCTCGCAGCGGAGCGTGATCATCGGCCCGTGCCCCTCCCGTTCCCCGGCGGTGCCTGCGCTACTCGCCGGCTTCCTCCGCCTTGGCCGGGTCGTGGCGCGCGAACCAGCCGAGGATGTGCTCGGTCTTGGCCACGAGGTGGCTCGGGCGCGAGGCGATGCCGTGGGAGGCGCCGGGGACCCGCACGTAGGCCGCCTCCACCTTCCGGAGCTTGAGCGCCGCGTACCACTGCTCCGCCTCCCAGCTCGGCGTGCGCCAGTCCTCCTCGCCGACCATGACGAGCGTCGGCGTGGTGACGTTGCCCACCACGGAGATCGGCGAGCGCTCGAAGTAGAACTGCGGGTTCTCCCAGGGATCCTCGCGGATCCAGTGGCGGCGCACGAAGGGGCCGATGTCCGCGGCGAGCGCCATGGTGAACCAGTTGATCACGGGCTTGATCACCGCCGCCGCGGCGAAGCGGTCCGTGCGGCCCGTGGCGTAGGCGGAGAGCACGCCCCCGCCGGAGCCGCCGGTGATGAACAGGCGCTCCGGATCCACCCAGTTCCGCTGCACCACGGCGTCCACGACGCTCATGAGGTCGTCGTGATCGTGCCCGGGATAGGCGCGGTCGATCTCGAGGGCGAAGGCCTCGCCGTAGCCCGTGGAGCCGCGCGGGTTCGCGTAGACGACGACGTAGCCCTCGGCGGCGTAGCGCTGGATCTCCGCGGCGAAGGTGGGGCCGTACATGGCGAAGGGCCCGCCGTGGATCTCGAGGATCATGGGTGCCGAGCCGTCGGCCTCGAAGTCCGGGGGGAAGGCCACCCAGGCGTCGACGGGCAGGTCGTCGTGCTGCGAGGGCACCGTGAGCTTCTCGATCCGGGCGAGGGCCAGGCGCCCGAGCACGTCCCCGTTCAGGTCCGTGACCGTCTCCGGCTCCCGGTCGCCCCGGAGCAGGGCGAGATCGGCGGGCCGGTCCGGGCCGGCGCGCGTGTAGGCGATGGTCGCCGTGCGTCCGCCGCCCACCGCGTAGGCGCCGCTGCCATAGGGGCGGCCGAGGGACAGACCGCCCACGTCCGAGGCGAGGGTGCGCACGCGGCCCTCGAGGTCGATGCGCACGAGGTGCGTCTCGCCGCGGACCGTCGCGAGCGCGAGGAGCGAGCGCCCGTCCGGATGCCAGGCGAGGTCGCCGAGCTCCTGGTCGTAGTCGAGCGTCAGGGCGCGGGGGGCGCCGTCGGGCAGCTCCCGGACCCAGAGCTCCTCCTGCTGGTAGGCGAGCCGCTCGTCGTCGTAGCCGAGCCAGGCGAGGCGCCGTCCGTCGGGCGAGACCCGCGGGCTCCGGTCCGGGCCGTCGCGCCCGGTCACGGCGGTCCGTTCTCCGCTCGCCACCTCCACGGCGTAGAGCTCGGACTCGATGGGGTCGAGCTCCGGATCCGGCGCGTCGTTGCCGACCACGTAGAGCGTGGTGCCGTCGGCGCTCCAGGCCGGGTCCGAGAAGCCGTGCTCGCCGGAGGTCAGGGCCCGCGGCGTGCCGCCGGAGGCGGACACCACGTGCACGTGCTCGGCGCCCTCCTTCAGGAAGCCGCGGCCGTCGAAGCGGTACACCACGTCGTCGATGACCTTCACCGCCGGCGCCCAGTCCGCGCCCTCGGGGCGTCGTGCCTCCTTCGCGCCGAGATCCAGGGGCTCGCCGGGGACGAAGAGCGTGAAGGCGAGCTGCGTGCCGTCCGGGGACCAGGCCAGGTCCCTGGGCGCGTACTCGAGGTCCGCGACCCGGAAGGCCCGCCCCGTGTCGAGCCAGCGGATCATGAGCGCCGGCGGGCCGTCCCCGGAGGCGACGTAGGCGAGGCGCGCCCCGTCCGGCGAGAAGCGGGGCGCCCCGTAGCTCCCGGGCCCGGTGACGAGCGGCTGCGGCGCGTCGTCCCCCTCGACGATCCAGAGCTCGCCCACGGGCCGGTCCCGCCGCCGGTCCATGCGCGTGCGCACGTACACGACGCGGTCCCCGTCCGGGGCGACGGCGGGCGCCGCGGCATACTCGAGTTCGAAGACGTGGTCGACGGTGAAGCGCTCCGGCTCCGCCGCGAGTCCCGTCGCCGGGACGCCGAGGGCGGTCAGCAGGAGCAGGACGGCACGGCCGGGTCGCAGGGGCATGGGGGCGGTCCTCCTTCGCGTGCGGTGCGCCCCTTGTACCCGCCGTCCCGCGCCCCCACAACGGCGGAAGGTCATCACGGCGTCACCCGCCTGCGCTTCCATGCCGGCAAGGTCGCCCCCCGGGAGGTTTGACTTGGCGAAGGGACGCGGTTTATCAAGCGCCCATGACCACACCGAGAGCCGGATGATGGCCCACAAGCGCGGCGCCCGAGACGGGAGGGTGCCCCGCCGGAACGGCGCGACGACCGCCGTGGCCAGCCGACGCAGTCCCGTCCCCGTCGAGGAGCCCGACAGCGGCTTGAGCTACGAATCCCACTCCGAGACCCTCACCCTCGAACCCAACGACACCCAGCGGCTCGCGATCCTCTGCGGCCCGTTCGACCAGAACCTGCGCCAGATCGAGCGGCGCCTGGGCGTCGAGATCCGCAATCGGGGCAACGCCTTCCAGCTCCTCGGCCCGGCCCTCGAAGTGGGCCAGGCCGGCCGCGTGCTGCACCGGCTCTACCGGGAGACGCTCTCGGACGGGGCCCTGACGCCGGAGTCCGTGCACCTCCAGCTCCAGGAGTCCGGGGCCGAGGTCGCGGCGGAGCAGGCCGCGCAGGCCGCCGCAGAGGCGGACGCGTCCGCCCGTGAGGCCGCCGTGGCGGCGGCCCGGGCGCCGACGCCGCCGGGGGAGGACGGGCTGCCTCGGCTCTCGCCCGCGGGCGGCATCGTGCCCCCGGCGGAGGAGGGCGCCGAGGATCCCTCGCTGATCCGCACCCGGCGCAAGACGGTCAAGCCGCGGGGTCCGAACCAGCGCGGCTATGTCGCCGCGATCCGCGACCACGACATCAACTTCGGCATCGGCCCGGCCGGCACCGGCAAGACCTACCTGGCCGTCGCCTGCGCCGTGGAGGCGCTCGAGAGCGAGCGCGTCGCGCGGATCCTGCTCGTGCGCCCGGCCGTCGAGGCCGGCGAGAAGCTCGGTTTCCTGCCGGGGGACCTCGCCCAGAAGATCGACCCCTACCTGCGCCCGCTCTACGACGCGCTCTACGAGATGATCGGCTTCGAGCGCGTGCACAAGCTCATCGAGCGCAACGTGATCGAGGTGGCGCCGCTCGCCTACATGCGCGGCCGCACCCTGAACCATTCCTTCATCATTCTCGACGAGTCGCAGAACACGACCATCGAGCAGATGAAGATGTTCCTGACGCGCATCGGCTTCGGCTCCACCGCCGTGATCACCGGCGACGTCACCCAGGTGGATCTGCCGCGGAACACCCGCTCCGGGCTCCTGCACGTGATCCGGGTGCTCGAGGGGGTCGAGGGCATCACCTTCACGCACTTCGGCTCGAAGGACGTGGTGCGCCACCCGCTCGTGCAGCGGATCGTGGAGGCCTACGACCGTTTCGAGGAGAGCACCGCCGAGGGCGGGGCCTCCAGCGGCGGGCGCTCGCCGGACCACGGTGACCGTTGAGCTCGAGATCCAGCGCGTCAGCGCCGCTCCGGCTCCCGACGACGACGCCTTCCGCCGCTGGGTCGGCGCGGCGCTCGCCGGACGGCGGGAGACTGCGGAGCTGACCGTGCGCATCGTGGACGAGGCCGAGGGGCGCGCCCTGAACGCGCGCTGGCGCGGGCGGGACCACGCCACCAACGTCCTCTCCTTTCCCGCGGAGCTGCCGCCGGGCGTCGCGCTGCCGCTCCTCGGCGACCTCGTCGTCTGCGCGCCCGTGGTCGCCCGCGAGGCCGCGGAGCAGGGCAAGGCGGAGGCCGACCACTGGGCCCATCTCGTGATCCACGGCACGCTGCATCTGCTCGGCTTCGACCACGAGACGGAAGCCGAGGCGACGGTCATGGAGGACCTCGAACGAGCGCTGCTCGCAGGGCTCGGCATCGGGGATCCCTATGCGATCTGAGCGCGCCGTGGCAAGGCGCAGGCAGGGTGGACTTGCCCCCCGCCATCTGGCACAACTCCGGGGCTCCGGGTCCCGGCCCGCAACGGAGAGACGCCGCGTCATGACGGACGCCGGCTCCGGCGAGAGTTCGAGTTCCAGGAGCTGGATCGAACGCGTCGCCCAGGCCTTCTCGAGCGAGCCCGCCTCCCGGGTCGAGCTCATGAGCATGATTCACGACGCGGCGGAGCGTTCGCTCCTCGACGCGGAGGCCCTCGGCATCATCGACGGGGCCATGCAGGTCTCGGAGATGCAGGCCCGGGACATCATGATTCCCCGCGCCCAGGTGGTCTTCGTGCGCGCCGAGGACTCGCCCCGCGAGTTCCTGCCCGTGGTCATCGACTCCCAGCACTCGCGCTTCCCGGTGATCGGCGAGGACTTCGACGACGTGAAGGGGATCCTCCACGCGAAGGACCTGTTGCCCCTCGCGCTCACGCAGCGGCTCGACGACTTCCGCCTGAAGGACCACATCCGTCCGGCGCCGGTGATCCCCGAGAGCAAGCGCCTGAACGTGCTGCTCACGGAGTTCCGCGAGAACCGCAACCACATGGCCATCGTCGTGGACGAGTACGGCTCCGTGGCCGGTGTGGTCACCATCGAGGACGTGCTCGAGCAGATCGTCGGGGAGATCGAGGACGAGCACGACGTCCACGACGACAGCTTCGTGAAGCAGCTCGAGGCGGACGCCTGGACCGTCAAGGCGGTCACGCCCATCGAGGACTTCAACGAGCAGTTCGACACGGACTTCCCGGACGAGGAGTTCGACACGATCGGCGGCCTCGTCATGCAGCAGTTCGGGCACCTGCCGAAGCGCGAGGAGGCCACCACCATCGGTCCCTTCCGCTTCCGCGTGCTCAACGCCGACAGCCGGCGCATCCGCCTGCTCCACATGACCCGCCTGCCCGTCGCCGACGACGCCACGTGATCCGCTCGCCCGTCGCGGCGGCGGGGGTCGCGGCGGCGGGCGGCCTCGCGCTTCCCCTCGCCCTCGCGCCCTTCGACTGGACCGCGCTCGCGCCCCTCTCGGCCGCGCTGCTGCTCGCGGCGCTCCACGGCCGCGGCCCGGGCGCCGCGTTCCTCGTCGGCTGGATCGGCGGCCTCGCCCGCTACGGCCTCGGCGTCTCCTGGGTCTACGTGAGCATCCACGAGCACGGCAACGCCTCGCCGCTCCTCGCCGGCTCCCTCGTCGCCCTCTTCGTCGCCGCGATGGCGCTGTTCCCGGCGGCCGCGGCGGCGGCCTTCGGCGCGCTGCGGCCGCGGAGCCCGCTCGCTGCCACCCTCGCGTTCACGGGGGTGTGGGTCCTCCTCGACTGGGCGCTCACCTGGGTTCTCACGGGGTTCCCCTGGCTCTATCTCGGCTACGCCCACGAGGACGGGCCCCTCGCGGGCTGGGCACCGGTCGGGGGCGTGCATCTCGTCTCGGCGATCTCGGCCTTCACCGGCGCGACGCTCTGGCTGCTCGTGGTCGAGCGCGGGCGCAGCCGCGCCGCGCAGGCCTGCGCCGCCGTCGTGGTCGTGCTGTGGCTCGCCGGCGCCGGCCTCGCGCGCATCGACTGGGGTCGCCCGGCGGGTGCACCGCTGACGGTCGCCCTCGCCCAGGGGGCGATCCCCCAGGAGATCAAGTGGCTGCGCGAGAGCCGGCAGCTCGTCGTCCAGCGCTACCTCGCCCTCACGAACGCGCACTGGGACGCGGACCTCGTGGTGTGGCCCGAGGCGGCGGTCACGCAGTTCCGCCCGGAGGCGGCGCCGCTCCTCGCCCGCCTCGGCGACCAGGCGGCGCGCCACGGCGGGACCCTCGTGCTCGGCATCCCGGACTACGCCCCGGACCCCGACGACCCGGAGCGCTACGACTTCCTGAACACGGCCATCGCCGTCGGTCGCGGCGAGGGCCGCTACGTGAAGCAGCGCCTCGTGCCCTTCGGCGAGTACGTGCCCCTCGAGGGGCTCCTGCGCGGCCTCATCGAGTTCTTCGACCTGCCCATGTCCCACGCGCGCGCCGGCGCCGCGGACCAGGCGCCCCTGACCGCGGACGGCCATCGCCTCGCCGTCGCCATCTGCTACGAGATCGTCTATCCGGACCTCGTGCGCGCCCTCGCGGAGGACGTCGAGCTCCTCGTCACGATCTCCAACGACACCTGGTTCGGCGACTCCCTCGGCCCCTCCCAGCACCTGCAGATGGCGCGCTTCCGCGCGCGCGAGCTGGCCCGCCCGCTCCTGCGGGCCACGAACGACGGCATCACGGTCATCGTCGACCACCGGGGCCGGGAGACGGCGCGCCTCGCGCGCTTCGTCCCGGGCGTGCTCGCGGGCACGGCCGAGCCCCGAACCGGGGCGACGCCCTTCGCGGTGACCGGCTCCTGGCCGGCGGTGGCGCTCGGGATCGTGCTGGTGGCGGCGGGGGCGGCGCTGCGGCGCTCGGGCGGGGCGACTCAGCCGTCCACGCGCGCTTCCCAGTCGGGGACGTAGCCGTCGGTGGCGGCGGCCACGCCTTCGAGCTGGGCCATCGCCTCCGACAGGAGCACGGGCGGCACGTCCGCCAGGTCCACCGGCGTCTCCACGCCCCGATCCGTGCGCACGAACTCGAACTCCTTCAGGGCGACGGTCATCTTCGTTTCCGGGAGATAGCTCCCGGTGAAGTGCAGCACCGCGGCCAGGGGAACGAAACGGTAGGGGCGACGGTAGCGGTGGAACATGCCGGCGTCCTCCGCCTCGCTGCGGCGATAGCCGAGCCGCGTCATGACGCCCTTCAGGCGCAGGGCGTCCGTCAGATAGCCGCGGAAGGCGGTGATCGCCGACTCTCCGGGACGGAACCGGCCCTCGATCGCCGTCCGGTCCAGTTGCTCGAACAGCGGCTCGACGGACTCCGAACGCAGCTGCTCCTGCCAGGACTCGCGGGTGCGCGCGTCCAGCCGTGAGCCGTGCGCGAGGCGCAGCACGGCCCCCGCCGGAAGCGCGTCGACGCCGCCGGCGACCGGTCGCAGCAGCGTGCCGTCCTCGCGCTCCCAGAGCAGTCGCGCGGCCAGCCGCCCCGCGATCGGGTGCTCGAGGAGGTAGGTGCGCCATTCCTCGCCGGTCCAGCTCCGCTCTGCGCACATGGCCTCGTAGAGCCGTTCCGTCGTGCCCTGCACCACCGCCTCGAGCTCCCGGCGCACCTCCTTGAGGCGCGCCTTCGCCTCCTTCGCGGCGTCCTCGTCGTCGTCCTTGCGGGGGGCGGGCAGCTGGCGCAGGGGCTGGTCGGAGGCGTCCGTGATCCGGAGCGCGCACCGCTCGTCCAGGACGAGTCGGAAGCTCCGTGGGCCGAAGGAGAGCTCGATCCGCCCGCGCTCGTCGAAGCCTGCCGTCGGCAGCGTGCGATCCGCGAGCTGCTCCGGGCTCCAGCCGTGCCGCGCTCCGATGGCGGTCACCAGTTCCACGGCCCGTTCCCGCACCGGCTTCGTCCGGTAGCCGCTGGCCAGGCGCAGCAGCCACTGGATCGCGGCCGGATCCTCGGTCGCGCCGAAGCCTTCGACGATCGCCGCCACCTGCTTCCAGCGCGCATAGTGGTCCCGGAGGAAGCGCTGCACGAGGGGCTCGACGTCGCTCCAGCGAGACCGGGCGCAGAGCGCCAGGATGCCCTTCGCGCTCATGGCCGATCCCACGGGTCGGTCGGCGAGCTCGCGACGCAGGTTGCGACGGATCACGTCGAGCTGGGGGTGGACCCGCAGGTAGCGCAGACCGCCCACCACCTTCGGCAGCTCCTTTCTCACCCACTCCTCGAGCTCCAGATCGTTCGGCGTCCGCAGATCCTCGGCGAGGAAGCGCTCGAGAACGCTCCGGCCCAGGCGTGCAGCCGACTCGGGCTCCAGCATGTCGAGGTAGGCGAGCAGGAGCGTGTTCCCCGGGTCCTTCAGCTTCGCGGCGAGCGTGACCCACCAGCGCGGGACCTCGGGGGGCACGACGCCACCACCGTGGCGCCACTTCAGGTCCTCGGGCAGCGAGGCGAAGGGGAACCAGGCGATCGCAGCCGGTGGCTTCTTCTTCAGCGCGCGCACCGCCTCCGCGGACAGCACCTCGGGGGTGAGCAGCTCGCCGAGATCTCCCCCGAGGCGACGGATGGAGTCGAGCAGCGTCGCGAGCACGTCCTCCCGCTTCTCCCGGCGGGCTTCGTCGAACAGGCACGGAATGCTCGAGGCGTCCCCGAGATCGCCGAGCCAGCGGGCCGCGACGAGGCGCTCCGCCTTGCCGGTGGCCTGCGCGAGCTGCGCAGCCGCCAGGGACACGGCTTCCCGGGTCCGCGCGAGCACGCGCTGGGCGCGACTCCGGTGCGTCGCGAGCGTGCCGAGCGCCAGGTCGAAGAGCGGCCCCCGCAGCTCCGCCGGGACGGTCGGGAAGTGCTCGAGAACGTCGAGGACGATCTCCCAGTCCGGCGCGTCCCGGCGCTCCGAAGGGTCGGCGACGATCCGGCGCCACAGCACGAGCGGATGCTCGGCGAACCAGGGCCAGATGCCGTCGGACGGAATCGAGGCGAGCAGCCGCGGTCTCGCTTCCCGGTCGTCGAGGATCGTCGTCTCGACGGTCATGGCGTCCCAGTCGAGATGATCGGCCACCGACTGCAGCTGCCGCAGGTCGGCCTGCGCTGAAGGATGGAATGCGAACCAGTCCCCGAAGGCCACCGGGCAGGATCCGATGCGGCTCGGACGCGCTCCTCCCCGACGCCGGGGCCAGTCCGACGCGGAGCGGGCGAGATGTACGAGGTCGACTTCCGGTCGGCGACTCAGCGCGAAGATGCCGAAGGGGTGGGGGCGCTCCAGCGGCGGACCCTCGCCCTCGAGGTGAGCGAGCTGCTCACGGATCTCCGGTTCCGAGATCACGTGGCGATGGGCCCACCTGGTGCGCAGGGACTCGTCCGCCCGGAGCCGGCGTTCGTTCTCCAGATACAGGGTGGTCGCGAACTCCGGGGCGAAGCGGGCATCGAGCTCCGGCGGCGCGAAGGCCGGGGGAGCCGGTGCGGGATCCGCGCACCGGGCATCGAGCAGGTGCAGGGACCAGCGGATGCGCCTCGCGACCTCCGGGTCCGGCTCGCGCCCGGACCGGCCCTCGAGCAGGGCGCGGGCCTCCTCTCCGAGCACCCAGGGCAGCACGTCGGCGGACGCGAGGCGTGTTTCGGGATCTGCGCCCTCGAGGGCTTCCGAGAGGGTCTGCGCGACCTGCGCGCCGTCGAGCTCGCCCGTGCGCTCGAGCACCCTGGCCTGGAGCCCCCGTGCAGGCGTGACCAGCGCGTCGAGGTACAGGGCTTCGAAGGGTTCCAGCAGGCGTTCGCGATTCAGGAGCCACAGGAAGCTGCTGCGCGCGACGGCGTCCCAGCGCGTCCAGGCCTGCTCGATCGCCGTTCGATGCTCCGCGAGCAGTTCCCGGAGGTCGTCCCGACCGAGGAGCAGGTCGTGGGCGATCGCCTCCGCGATCTCTCCCGGCAGGACGCGCGGTGATCGATGAAAGACGAAATCGAGCCAGAGGTCCGGATCGCCGGCGAGGGAGCCGAGCCACGCCAGCTCCGGCACCGGATCCTCCGGGGCGCCCTCCGGTCGAGCGCTCCGGGCGGTCAGGTAGCGCGAACCCAGCTGGAACAGCCAGCGTGGTACCGGTGTTGCCCCTTCCTCCGGAGGCCTCCAGTCCTGGAGCGAGGCGTCCAGTTGTCCGAGCCGGATCCACTCCGCTGCGTCGATCTCGCCTCGCCGCGCCATCCGCCAGAGCTCGAGGAAGCGTTCGTTCCCGTCCACGTCCGGGCCGTCCTCGGGGCGCCGGCGGCGGGATCCGATCTCGCGGAGATGCCCCGCCAGCGTCTCCGGGGCCTGCGGATCGCCGAAGATCCAGCCGAGGGCGAGCGGGACGAAGTCGGCCGGCAGGTGCCAGAGGTGGTAGAAGGCCGGCCGAAGATGCTCCCAGAGCCGTCGCTCGCGCGCCGTGATGAGTCGCTGCACGTCGTTCACGTTCACCCCTCCCTGGGCGGCCTTCGGCGGCCGGGCGCTCCGGCCCCGATGGCCCCGCATGCTATCCTGCGCGGCTTCTCGCCGGGCCCCTCCGGGACGGCCACCTGCCACGACCGCGCACGGACGAACACCGCGAATGGACCGATCCTACGACCCCCAGGCCGTCGAGACCCGCGCCCAGGCCTACTGGGACGCGCACGGCAGCTTCCGCGCCGACGACGAGGCCGGGGAGAAGTTCTACTGCCTGTCCATGTTCGCCTACCCGAGCGGGCAGATGCACATGGGCCACGTGCGCTGCTACACGCTCGGGGACGTGATCGCCCGCTACCAGCGCCTGAAGGGCAGGAACGTCCTGCAGCCCGTGGGCTGGGACGCCTTCGGGCTGCCCGCGGAGAACGCGGCGATCAAGAACCAGGTCCCGCCCGCCCAGTGGACCCACGCCAACATCGACGCCATGCGCGCGCAGTTCAAGCGCCTCGGCTTCGCCCTGGACTGGTCCCGCGAGTTCGCCACCTGCGATCCCGAGTACTACCGCTGGGAGCAGTGGATGTTCACGCGCCTCTTCGAGAAGGGGCTCGTGGAGCGCAAGACGACGGTCGTGAACTGGGATCCCGTGGACCAGACCGTGCTCGCGAACGAGCAGGTGGAGAACGGTCGCGGCTGGCGCTCCGGCGCGCTCATCGAGCGCCGCGAGATGCCCCAGTGGACGCTGAAGATCACGGACTACGCCGAGGAGCTCCTCGCCGAGCTCGACCGCATGGACGGCTGGCCCGAGCAGGTGCGCGCCATGCAGCGCAACTGGATCGGCCGCTCCGAGGGCGTGGAGATCGAGTTCGACGTGCGCGGTCCCGGGGTCGACGCCGGCGAACGCCTCGCCGTCTACACCACCCGGCCCGACACCTTCCTCGGTTGTACCTACGTGGCCGTCGCCGCGGAGCATCCGCTCGCGCGGCAGGTCGCGGCGCGCGACGAGGCCGTCGCCGCCTTCCGCGAGCGCTGCAAGGCCGTGCGCGCGGCGGAGGCGGATGTCGCCACCCTCGAGAAGGAGGGCGTCGCCACGGACCTCGTGGCGATCCATCCGCTCACGGGCGCGGAGCTGCCCGTGTGGATCGCGAACTTCGTGCTCATGGAGTACGGCTCCGGCGCGGTCATGAGCGTGCCCGGGCACGACGAGCGCGACTGGGAGTTCGCCCGCAAGTACGACCTGCCGATCGTCCAGGTGATCGCCCCCGCCGAGGGCTCGGACGCGACCTGTGACGTCGAGACCGGCGCCTTCACGGAGAAGGGCGTGCTCGTGCACTCGGGCGCCTTCGACGGGCTTTCCTCGGCGCAGGCCTTCGACGCCATCGCCGACGCCCTGGAGGCGCAGGGGCGCGGACGGCGGCGCGTGAACTTCCGGCTCCGGGACTGGGGCGTCTCCCGGCAGCGCTACTGGGGCTGCCCGATCCCCATGATCCACTGCGCGGACTGCGGGCCCGTGCCGGTGCCGGAGGCGGACCTGCCGGTGGTGCTGCCCACGGACGTGAAGTTCGAGGGCGTGGCCTCGCCCCTGAAGACGGACGCCTACGCCGAGTGGCGTCGCGCGAGCTGCCCGAAGTGCGGCGGCGCAGCCGAGCGCGAGACGGACACCTTCGACACCTTCATGGAGTCGAGCTGGTACTACGCGCGCTTCCCCTGCGCCGACAACGACGCGGCCATGCTCGACGGGCGGGCGAAGGCCTGGACGCCCGTGGACCACTACGTGGGCGGCATCGAGCACGCGGTGCTGCACCTGCTGTACTCGCGCTTCTACCACAAGGTCCTGCGCGACGAGGGCCTCGTGGACTCGGACGAGCCCTTCACGCGCCTCCTGCTCCTCGGCATGGTGCTCAAGGACGGGCGCAAGATGTCCAAGAGCGCCGGCAACATCGTCAGCCCCAACGAGCTGGTCGAGGCGCACGGCGCCGACGCGGTGCGCACCTTCATGATGTTCGCGGCTCCGCCGGATCAGACCGTCGAGTGGAGCGATTCCGGCGTCGAGGGTTCCGTGCGCTTCCTCAAGCGCCTCTGGAACCAGGTGCACGAGTCGGTGTCCGCGGGTGCGGTTCCGGCGGTGGATCCCGCGGCGCTCACGGCGGCGCAGAAGGAACTCCGGCGCAAGGCCCACGAGACCCTCGCCAAGGCCGACGACGACTACGGCCGGCGCCTCGCCTTCAACACCGTGGTCTCCGCGGTGATGGAGCTTTCCAACGAGATCGGCCGCTTCGAGGACGACTCCGAGGCCGGGCGCGCGGTGGTGCGCGAGGCCCTCGAGCTTGCGGTGCTCGTGCTCTCGCCGATCGCCCCGCACGTCTGCCACGAGCTCTGGTTCGCGCTCGGCCACGAGACGCCCCTCGTCGAGGCCCGCTGGCCCGCGGTGGACCCCGCGGCCCTCGAGCGCGACGCGGTGGAGCTCGTGGTGCAGGTGAACGGCAAGGTCCGCGCCCGGGTGGAGGTGC
>JAZBPF010000153.1:0-3029 GCA_036351515.1 Pseudomonadales bacterium
GCCTGGGGCGACTTCGCCATGATCTCCTTGAGCAGGTGCACGTCGCCCTTGCGGATCGTGTCCTGCACCAGCGGCGTGTTGACGAGCACCTCGATGGCGGCGCGGCGGCCGGAGCCGTCCCTCGTGGGGAGGAGCTGCTGCGCCACGATGGCCCGGAGGTTCAGGGACAGGTCCATCCACACCTGGTTGTGCTTGTCCGGCGCAAAGAAGTTGATGATGCGGTCGAGGGCCTGGTTGGCGTTGTTCGCGTGCAGGGTGCACAGGCACAGATGGCCGGTCTCGGCGAAGGTGACCGCGTAGTCCATGGTCTCGCGCGAGCGCACCTCGCCGATCATGATCACGTCCGGCGCCTGGCGCAGCGTGTTCTTCAGCGCCACCTCGAACGAATCGGTATCCACGCCCACCTCGCGCTGCGTGACGATGCAGCCCTGGTGCTGGTGGATGTACTCGATCGGGTCCTCGATGCTGATGATGTGCCCCTTCGAGTGCATGTTCCGGTGACCGATCATCGCCGCGAGGGAGGTCGACTTCCCGGTGCCCGTGGCGCCCACGAAGATGATCAGGCCCCGCTTGGTCATGGCGAGGTCGCGGAGGATCGGCGGCAGCTTCAGGTCGGAGAGCGTCGGGATGTTGGTCTCGATGCGCCGGAGCACCATGCCGACCATGTTCCGCTGCTGGAACGCGCTCACCCGGAAGCGCCCGAGGGCGCGCGTGGCGATGGCGAAGTTGCACTCGTGCTCGCGGTTGAAGACCCGCTGCTGCTCGGAGTTCATGACGCCGTAGACGAGATCCTTCGCCTGGTCCGGCGAGAGGGGGCTGCGCGTGACCGGCGTCAGGCGGCCGTTGAGCTTCACGGAGGGCGGCACGCCCGCCGTGATGAAGAGGTCCGAGGCCCCCTTCTCGACGACGAACTTCAGCAGCTTCTCGAAATCCATGGATCGGCTCCCTGCGTCGTCCGCGCCGCGTGCGTCAGAAGTGTTCCGGCATCTTCGCCTTGGCCCGGGCCTGATCCCGGGTGATGACCCGCTTCTCGACCAGCTCCTTGAGCGACTGGTCGAGGGTCTTCATGCCCAGCTGGCCGCCGGTCTGGATCGCCGAGTACATCTGGGCGACCTTGTCCTCGCGGATCAGGTTCCGGATCGCCGAGGTGCAGATCATGATCTCGTGCGCCGCGACGCGCCCCCCGCCCTGACGCTTCATGAGCGTCTGGGAGATCACCGCCTGGAGCGACTCCGAGAGCATGGAGCGCACCATGGACTTCTCGGCGCCGGGGAACACGTCGATGATGCGGTCGATGGTCTTGGCCGCGGACTGCGTGTGGAGCGTGCCGAAGACCATGTGGCCGGTCTCCGCCGCCTCGAGGGCCAGGCGGATCGTCTCGAGGTCCCGGAGCTCGCCCACGAGGATCACGTCCGGATCCTCCCGCAGCGCCGAGCGCAGGGCCTCGTTGAAGCCGTGCGTGTCGCGATGCACCTCGCGCTGGTTGATCAGGCACTTCTTCGACTCGTGGACGAACTCGATCGGGTCCTCGATGGTCAGGATGTGCTCGTAGCGCGTGTTGTTCACGTGGTCGATCATCGCCGCGAGCGAGGTCGACTTTCCGGAGCCCGTCGGTCCGGTGACGAGCACGAGGCCCCGCGCCTTCTCGGCGATGTCCACGAACACCTTGCCCATGCCGAGCTCCTCCATGGTGAGCACCTTGGAGGGGATGGTCCGGAACACGGCGCCGGCGCCGCGGTTCTGGTTGAAGGCGTTGACGCGGAAGCGGGCGACGCCGGGGACCTCGAAGGAGAAGTCCGTCTCGAGGAACTCCTCGTAATCCTTCCGCTGCTTGTCGTTCATGATCTCGTAGATGAGATCGTGCACCTCGCGGTGCTCCATGGGCGGCAGGTTGATCCGCCGTACGTCCCCGTCCACGCGGATCATGGGCGGCAGGCCCGCCGAGAGATGGAGGTCCGAGGCCCCCTGCTTGGCGCTGAAGGCGAGCAGTTCCGTGATGTCCATGGGCTTCCCGTCGCGGAATGACTGGCGGCTTTCCGGCCCGGGGCGGCCGGCCTCGATGACTATAGAACCGGGTCCGGGGTTCCACCAGTTACGGCCCCGGTCCCCCCGGGCGCCCCCTTCGAGCGGCTCCCGCGCGACCGGTGCCAGCTGTAGCAGGAGGGGCGCGGGCCCGTCCCGCGGCCTCCGCTGACGGCGCCGTGGGCGAATCGGTACACTCTCGGGCCGCTTTCGCCAGCCGCGACCGCGCTCCATGACCAGCAGCAGCTCCGCTCGGGCATCCGCCGCCGACGCCACCGCCGCCGAGCGCGTGGCGGCGGTGCGGGCGCGCATCGCCGCGGCGGCCCGGGCCGCCGGCCGCGACCCGGACGAGGTGTGCCTCGTGGCCATCGGCAAGACCCGCGACGCGGCGGAGCTCCGGGCCGTGGCCGAGGCCGGGGTGACGGACTTCGGCGAGAACTACCTGCAGGAGGCGCTCGAGAAGCAGGCAGCGCTCGGCGCCTGGTCCGGCGCCCGCGCCCTGACCTGGCACTTCGTCGGTGCCCTGCAGTCGAACAAGACCCGTCCCGTGGCCGAGCACTTCGACTGGGTGCACACGGTGGACCGGGAGAAGATCGCCCGGCGGCTCGCGGCGCAGCGCCCGCGCGACCGCGGCCCGCTGCAGCTGTGCCTGCAGGTGAACCTCGACGCGGAGCCGACGAAGGCCGGCCTGGCCCCCGACGCCGTCGCCCCCCTGCTCGGGGAGATCGCCGGTCTCGAGGGGCTGCGCGTCCGCGGCCTCATGGCGATCCCGGCCCCGCGCGAGGACCCGGCGGCGCAGCGGGTGGCCTTCGCACGCCTCGCCGAGCTCCGGGACCGGCTCGCGCTGGTGGTGCCGCAGGCGCCCCTGGACGTGCTGTCCATGGGCATGAGCGGCGATCTGGAGGCGGCGATCGCCGCCGGCGCCACCCACGTCCGCATCGGCACGGCCCTCTTCGGACCGCGCCCCCGGAAGGAGCCCGTTCACCCATGAGTCCTTCCGCGTCCGC
>JAZBPF010000154.1:0-7814 GCA_036351515.1 Pseudomonadales bacterium
ACGGCCCTGCCGCGCTTCCCCTTCTCCGGGGCCTACGCGGACCTAGAGGACTTCGCGGAGAAGGTGCGCATGCGGCCCCTGCCCGTCCTCGAGGCCGCTTCGCTCCCGGATCCGACCGCCGCCACGGAGGCGCCGCGACCGACGCTGCGCCTGCAGCTGCCGGCCAGCGACTTCGATCCGGCCCGCGTCGGCTGCTTCGCCTCCGGCCAGGGCGCCATCCCCACCGAGCTCGTCGAGGCGGGCCCCCCGGCGCAGGTGGAGGCCCGCGCGCCCGCCGCCGTGCCCGTGGGCCGCTCCCGGTACAACTGCACCGCCCCGACGCGCGACGGCCATTGGCGCTGGTTCTCGCAGCCCTGGCTGCGCCTGGCGTCGGACATGCCTGCTGATTGACGGGCCGCGCGAAGCGCTGGGGAGTGCCGAAGCGATCCCGGCGGAAACTCGCTCGCACAGACGGGGAGTCGAGGTTTCGGTGTGGGAGCCAGGTTCGCCGGCGACTGCCTTGCTCGACGCTGCGTCGCGGCTGACGCCTGCTCCCACGGGCGGGGAGTCGAGGTTCCATTGTGGGAGCCGGGTTCACCGGCGACTGCCTTGCTCGGCGCTGCGCCGCGGCAGACGGGCGGGATCGAAGTTCTGGTCAGGGACGGCCCTCGACCGCGGCGCGTGGAGCGTGGAGCGTGGAGCGTCAGTTGGCCCCGCTCGGCCCGCTTCCGTCGCGGGCCTCGAGGCGGGCGACGGTCATGGGGGCGCCGTCGAGCTGACCGAGGTCGTTGGTGCGGATGATCTGGCGGATCTCCTCGACGTAGGCCTCGCGGCGCTCGGAATAGCGCAGGAGCCCGGCGGCGAGCTCGACGCCGCGGACCGTGCGGCCGTCGCGGCGCGCCTGGGCGCGGAGCGTGCGCACGGGGCGGTAGGCCTCGTGGGTGTTGAGGTTCAGGAAGTAGCTCTCGAGGGACGCGGCGACGGACTCGAAGTCGGCAACCTCGTGGGTCGCGCCCTCGCGGCGTCGTCCGGGGACGATCCCGCAGCCCGGCGAGAAGCACCACTCCCCGAAGAGGTTGTTCCCGGCGCGGGCGAAACGCGAGGTGCCCCAGCCGGACTCGGCGGCGGCCTGGGCGAGGACGAGCGACGGCGGGATCACGTCCGCCCGGAACAGGAGCAGGTCGACGGCGTCGAGATCGTCCGCGTCCGCGAAGGCGACCTCGTAGCGGTCGGCCAGGGCGGCGAGCCGCGCGACTTCCGCGTCCGTGAGCGGGACGCCGGCGACCATGCGGTCCCGGACGCCCTGCAGGAACTCCCGGTTGTCCCGGATCCACGTGTTATGGGCGTCCACCATGGGCAGCAGGAACTCGAAGAACGCCTGCTTCTTGCGGCCGACGTCGTCGATGGCCCCGAAGTCCGGCAGGGAGGCGTCCTGCAGTCCTGCCGGCAGCTCCACCGGCGGCAGGACCGCGTCGTGGTCGCAACGCTCCCACACGCCCGCGATCAGCACCCACAGGAACAGGGCGAGCCCGGGGACGAGCACCCCGCTGCGATCCTTGTCGGAACGGTCCTCGGCGTCGGACACGGGTCCTCCTCAGGTCGTCTGCCGCAGCACGATCGCCGGGGGCGTGTCCACGACCCGGCGCGTGGACAGTGTACCGAGGATGCCGATGAGGCACATGCCGGCCACCGGCCCGGCGAGCCAGAGCCAGGGGTGCACCGTGCCGGCGAGATCGAAGACCTGCGTCTGCAGCATCCACACGGTCACCTCCGCCCCCACGGCGGCGAGGATGCCCGCGAACAGTCCGAGAGCCCCGAACTCGATGACCAGGGCCCCGAGGATGCGCCGCCGGCCGGCCCCGAGGGCACGCAGCAGACCGTACTCCCGCAGCCGCTCGTCCATGCTCGACTGCACGGAGGCGACGAGCACGAGCGCACCCGCGGCGAGGACGAGCACGAGCACGACCTCCACCGCGAGGGTCACGCGGTCGACGATGCGCCGGAGCTGGTCGATGACCCGATCGATCTCGATGACCGTGACCGTCGGGAAGGCGCGCAGGAGCTCGTTGAGGAAGCGCTTGCGCTCCGCGTCGAGGTGGAAGCTCGAGAGGTAGGTCGCGGCGTAGTCCGGCAGCGCCCCGGGGGTCACCATGATGAAGAAGTTGGGACGCATGCTGTCCCAGTCCACCTCGCGCAGGTTCGTCACGCGCGCGTCGAAACGCCGGTCGGCCACCGAGAAGGTGAGCACGTCCCCGACCTCGACGCCGGTCTCCCGCGCGAACTCCTCCTCGAGGGAGACCTCGGGGACCGCCGGCTCCGCGCCCCACCACTGCCCCGCGACGATGCGGTTTCCGGCGGGCAGGTCCTCGGCCCAGCTCAGGTTGCGCTCGCTCGTGAGCCGGCGGACCTCGCGGCGCTCCGCGTCCTCGAGCGGCTCACCGTCGATGGCGACGATGCGCCCCCGGGTCATGGGGTAGAACGGCTGCGGCGCGACCTCGCGCTCGGCGAGGAGGCCGCGGAACTCGTCCACCTCGTAGGGGGCCACGTTGAGCACGAAGTGGTTCGGCGCGTCCGGGGCCAGCTGCGCCTCCCACTCGTCGAGGAGCGCCGTGCGCACGAGGTAGAGGATCAGCAGCAGCATGATCGCGAGGCCGAAGACCAGGATCTGGATCCGGTTGTCCCGGCCGCGCCGCTGCAGGGCCGCGAGCGCGATGCGCCAGCCGCTGCCCGCCTGCATGCCGACGAGGCGCCCCGTGCGCAGGAGGACGCTCGCGGCGGCGAGGAGCACCGTGGAAGTGGCCGTGATCCCGAGGAGCAGCCAGCCCGTGAGCTCGAGGGAATCGGCGTACCAGACGAGGAGCGCGAGGCTGCCGAGGGCGCCGGCGGCGTAGGCGCCGAGGGTGGAGGCTTCGGCCGCGCCGAGATCGCGACGGATCACCCGCAGGGGACTCACGCCCTGGAGCGCGAGCAGCGGCGGCAGGGCGAAGGCGAGCAGGCACACGAAGCCCGTGACGCTGCCGACCACGAAGGGGCGCACTCCCGGCGGCGGCAGCCGTACGGGCACGAGATCCTTCAGGGCCAGGAGCAACCCGCTCTGCACGAGCCAGGCGAGCAGGAGCCCGGCGGCCGTGGCGAGCGCGCCGAGCACGGCGAGATTCACGAGATAGAGATCGCGGATCTCCCGCGGCGTCGTGCCGAAGGTCTTGAGCACGGCCACGGCGTCGAACTGGCGCTTCGCGTAGCGGGCCGCCGCGAGGGCCACGGCGACGCCGGAGAGGAGCACCGCGAGGAGCCCCCCGAGGAGCAGGAAGCGCTCCGCGCGCTCGAGGGCGCGGCCGATGGAGTCGTTGCCGGAGCGGATGTCGTCCCAGTCGTAGTAGACCTCGAAGTCCTCGCCGAGTCCCTCGCGGAAGCGCGCCAGGGCCTCGTCCTCGCCCCGCAGCAGGAGCGCGTGCTCCACGCGGCTGCCCGGACGGATGACGCCGGTGGCCGGTACGTCCTCAAGGCGCATGAGCACCCGCGGGCCGAGATCGAAGAAGCTGCCGCCGCGGTCCGGCTCGTCCGTGAGCACGCGGGTCACCTCGAGGGCGAGAGACCCCACCTCGATCTCGTCACCGAGGGACACGTCGAGGGACGGCAGCAGGCGGCCGTCGACCCAGGCCTCACCGGGCGCCGGCAGCGCGTTCGTCTCCTCCCCGGGGACGAAGGCCTGGTCGGCCACCTTGAGCGTGCCGCGGAGGGGATAGCCCTCGCTCACGGCCTTCACGGACACGAGCTGGTTCCAGTCGCCCGCGAAGACCATGGACGGAAACACCGCCGTGCGCGCCGTGGCCAGGCCGAGCTCGTGCGCCTGCGCGTCCCAGACCTCGGGAATCTCGCGGTTGCCCTCGATGCGCCGGTCCGCCGCGAGGAAGGCACTCGACTCGAGCACGAGGGCGCCCTGGAGCCGGTCCACGAAGATGGCGATCCCCGAGACGGTGGTGATCGCGAGCAGCAGGGCCACGAGGAGGAGCGAGAGCTCTCCGCCCTTCCAGTCCCGCCAGAGCAGGCGCAGCGCGAGGCGCGGATCCACGGGCTCAGGCTCCGAAGGGGGCGAGGGCGGCCTGCCCCTCGACGAGGCGCCCGCCGTCGACGGTGAGCGCGCGTCCGCAGCGCGCCGCGAGCGCCGGATCGTGGGTGACGAGCACCAGCGTGGTGCCGAACTCGCGGTTCAGCTCGAAGAGCAGGTCGGCGATGCGTCGACCCGTGTCCTTGTCGAGGTTGCCCGTGGGCTCGTCCGCGAAGAGGATCCGGGGCGCCGCGGCGAAGGCCCGGGCGATGGCCACGCGCTGCTGCTCGCCGCCGGAGAGCTGGCGGGGCTGGTGTCCGGCGCGGTCCCCGAGCCCGACGCGATCGAGGAGCTCACGGGCCTTGGCGGCAGGCGCCTCGTCCCCCCGGAGTTCCATGGGCAGCATCACGTTCTCGAGCGCCGTGAGGCTCCCGAGGAGCTGGAAGTTCTGGAACACGAAGCCGACGAGGGCGCCCCGCACCCGGGCTCGCGCCTCCTCGTCGAGGCCCGTGAGCAGGTGCCCGCCGAGGCGGATGTCCCCGGCACTCGGCTCGTCGAGCCCCGCGAGGAGCCCGAGCAGCGTCGTCTTCCCGGAGCCGGAGGCGCCGACGAGGGCGACCGTCTCCCCCGCCTTGATCTCCAGATCGATCCCGGAGAGGATGCGGAGCGTTCCCGCCGCCGTGGGCACTTCCTTCGTGATTCCCCGCGCCGACAGCATGGGGCCTTCCGTGACGCTTTCCATCCGAAGTCTGCTGCTCCCTGGCCTGCTGTGCCTGGCCGTGCTCGTCCCGGCACCGGTGCTCGGCGCCGGCGGGACGATCCTCGTCCTCGGCGACAGCATCAGCGCCGGGTACGGCCTCGAAGCCCGTGAGGGGTGGGTGAGTCTCCTCGAGCGGCGGCTGGCGGAGCGGCCGGAGCGCTACGAGGTGGTGAACGCGAGCGTGAGCGGCGAGACCACGGGCGGAGGCCTGGCCCGCCTGCCCGACGCGCTGGCGCGCCACCGACCCGAGGTGGTCGTGCTCGAACTCGGTGGCAACGACGGGCTCCGAGGCTACCCGATCGCCAGAATCCGCGGCAACCTGGCCCGGATGGTCGCGCTGGCACGCGAGGCGGGGGCGCGGGTGCTGCTCGTCGGCATGCACATCCCGCCGAACTACGGAGCCCGCTACACCGAGGCCTTCCACGCCACCTACCGCGAGATCGCCGAGCGCGACGGGGTGGCGCTCGTGCCCTTCCTCCTCGAGGGCGTGGCGACGGACGCCTCCCTCATGCAGGGCGACGGCATCCATCCGACCGCCGCCGCCCAGCCCCTGCTCCTCGAGAACCTCTGGCCCACGCTCCTGGACCTCCTCGAGGACGCGGGCGCCACGGCCACCGCCGCCCGCTGACGCGCCGGCGCTCCGCTTCCGCCGGCGCTGGTACCATCGGCCCTCGGGGAGGCGCCATGGAAGGGGAGCGCACTTGAACAGCACCGGCACCACCACGCCACGGGCGGACACGAAGCAGAACCTGATCCTCTCGGCCCTCGCCCTCTTCGCCCGCCAGGGCGTGGACGCGGTCTCCATGCGCACCATCAACAGCGACGCCGGGGCCCGCAACGCCTCGGCGGTCCACTATCACTTCGGCAACAAGCTCGGGATCATCGAGGCGGTCATCGCCTTCATCAAGGAAGAACTCGACCTCCATCGGCTGCCCATGCTCGAGGCGCTGGAGACGCGCCTGGCGGCCGGCGAGACGCCCTCCTGCCGCGAGGTGATGTGGGCCGTCTTCCGCCCCTACATCCTCCTGAACAAGACGCCGGAGCACGGCCGGGCGGCGATCCGCTTCCTGGCGCGGCTGCAGACGGACATGAGTCCCGAGATCCAGGAACTGCTGAACCGGGACCCCCACGAGACCGCGCGGCGCTTCGACACGCTCCTCGCCCGGGCCCTCCCGGGCCTGCCGGACGAGATCCGCCGCACGCGCTACATGTACGCCTGGACGCTCATGGTCCAGGGCTTCGCGGGCACGGGCAGCTGGGAGACCACCACCTTCGGCAACCTCCGCGCCCCGAGCGGCGACGCCGCGCTCCTGCGCTTCTTCGACTATCTCGTCGGGGGCATGGAGGCGCCGGTCACGAATCCCTGAAGCGATCGCCGACTGCGTCGGCTTCCCACGGCGCCACGCCTTGTGGGAAGCGCACGGAGTGCGCGATCGTAGGCGCCGAGCCTTCGGCAGGTCGCTTCGCAGTCTGCAGCACGGGGAGTCGTCGCGAGGCGGGATCGCGGCTGAAGCCGGGTCCAAAGTGGGGCGTCGGCACCCCCGTTGTGGGAGCCGGCGTCAGCCGCGACTGCGACGGCGCAGGCCGGAGCCCCTCAGAGCGAACTCACGAGATGCCCGCCGTCGACGACGATCGACTGCCCCGTCATGTGCGCGGAGGCGTCCGAGGCGAGGAGCAGCAGCGCGCCGTCGTAATCCGCGAGTTCGCCCGTGCGCCGCTGCGGGATGCTCTTCACGAAGCGCGCGAACTCGTCGCTCTCGAGGAGCGCGCGGCTCACCTCGCTGTAGAAGTAGCCCGGCGCGAGCGCGTTGGCGCGGATGCCGTACTTCGCCCCCTCGAGGGCGATCTGCTTCGTGAGCTGGAGCAGGCCCGCCTTGGAGACGGCATAGGGCGTCACGCCCTTCTGCTGCCGGAACGAGAGGATGCTCGCCACGTTCACGAGGTTCCCGTGGCGCCCGGCGGCGATCCAGCGCCGGGACGCTTCCCGGGAGACGAGCCAGACGCCCTTGAGGTTCGTGTCGAGCACCGCGTCCCAGTCGTCCTCCTCGAGGGCGAAGAAGGTGAACACGCCGGGTTCCATGCCCGCGTTGTTGATCACCACGTCCGGCAGGCCGAGGCCCGCCTCGGCGGCGTCGAAGGCCTCGCGCACGCTCGCCGCGTCGCGCACGTCGAGGGCGACGGCGAGGGCCTCGTGCCCGGCGTCGCGGAGCTCCTGCACGCGCGCCTCGAGCTTCTCCACCCGGCGGGCCGCGAGCACCACCTTCGCCCCGTGCTCGGCGAGCACACCGGCGAAGTGGTGGCCGAGACCACTGGACGCACCGGTCACGAGGACGATGCGGCCCTGGAGGGAGAAGCGGTCGGGGCTCATCGGGAATCTCCGTGGGAACGAGCGGGTTCGGGGGACGGCCGCGCGGGCCGGGGTTCCTGGGGCGCGAGGTGCACCGCGCCGCGGGCGGCGGCGAGGGCGACCTGGCGCCGGCGCTCGCGGCGGGCGGCGAGCGTCTCCTCGGTGAGCGTGTCGATGCAGGCCGGGCAGGAGACGCCCGGCTCCCAGGCGGACGACGCCATGGCGGCGGCGTCCACGGGGCGGCGGCAGCCGTGGCACACCGCGAGGGTGCCGACCTCGAGCCCCTCGCGGACGCTCACGCGCTCGTCGAAGACGAAGCACTCGCCCTGCCAGCGGCTGCGCTCCGGCGGGATCGCATCGAGGTAGGCGAGGATGCCGCCGTCGAGCTCGTGCACCGTGCGGAAGCCGCGGCCGCGCATCCAGGCGGCGACCTTCTCGCAGCGGATGCCGCCGGTGCAGTACATGGCCACCTCCGGCGTGCGCTCCGGGTCCAGGTGCGCCTCCACCCAGGCGGGGAACTCCCGGAAGCCCTCGGTCCCGGGATCCACGGCGCCTTCGAAGCGGCCGGCGTCGATCTCGTAGCGGTTGCGCACGTCGATGACGGGGATCGCGGGATCCGCGAGCAGCCGGTCCCAGTCCTCCGGGGCGACGCGGCTCGCGCCTTCCCGCACCAGTGCTTC
>JAZBPF010000155.1:0-15892 GCA_036351515.1 Pseudomonadales bacterium
AGCTGTCGGTGGAGCTGATTGCGCCGATCGCGATGGACGAGGGACTCCGGTTCGCGATCCGGGAAGGCGGCCGCACGGTGGGTGCGGGCGTGGTCTCGAAGATCATCGAGTAAGGTCGCCGGACGCCGCCCCGGGAACCCGCGAGGGACCCGGGGCCGATCGATCGGGGAGTCACAGGCCAGTAGCTCAATTGGTAGAGCAGCGGTCTCCAAAACCGCAGGTTGGGGGTTCGATTCCCTCCTGGCCTGCCACTTTCCCGTCTCGGGCACCGTGACCCACGAGGACGTTCCGATCCATCCATGAGTGCCGCACCCAAGAACGAACCGCGCCGCTCGGGCCTCGACGGCCTGAAGTGGGCCGTGGTCGTGCTCCTCGTCGCCGGTGGCGTCGTGGGCAACGCCTACTACGCGGATCAGTCGCTCCTCTATCGGGTGCTCGCGCTCGTGGGCGTCGCGCTGGTCGCGGCGCTCGTCGCCGTGCAGACGACGCAGGGCCGGGCCTTCTGGGAACTCGTCGGCGAGGCGCGGGTCGAGATCCGCAAGGTGGTGTGGCCGTCCCGCCAGGAGACCACGCAGACGACGCTCGTGGTGCTCGCCCTGGTGTTCGTCGTGTCCCTGATCCTCTGGGGACTGGATTCCGGTCTGGGCTGGATCGTCTCCAGCGTCATCGGCTGAGCGCGCGGGAACGGAGCGATCCATGAGCAAGCGCTGGTACGTGGTCCACGCCTATTCGGGCTACGAGAAGCAGGTGATGCGCGCCCTCCGGGAGCGGATCACCCTCTCGGGCCTCGAGGACCAGTTCGGCGAGGTGCTCGTGCCCACCGAGGAGGTGGTCGAGATGCGCGCCGGCCAGAAGCGCCGGAGCGAGCGGAAGTTCTTCCCCGGCTACGTGCTCGTGGAGATGGAGCTCAACGACGACACCTGGCACCTCGTGAAGAGCACGCCGCGGGTCATGGGTTTCATCGGCGGCAAGGCCGACAAGCCGGCGCCCCTGTCCGACACGGAGGCGCGGCGGATCCTCGACCGGATCGAGGAAGGCGGCGAGAAGCCGACGCCGAAGACCCTGTTCGAGCCCGGTGAGGTCGTGCGGGTCATCGACGGCCCCTTCAACGACTTCAACGGGGTCGTGGAAGAGGTGAACTACGAGAAGAGCCGGCTCCGCGTCGCGGTGACGATCTTCGGACGCTCCACGCCGGTCGAGCTCGACTTCGACCAGGTGGAGAAGGGCTGACGGCGCGTCGCGCCGGCCGCCCTGCGGCCGGTCGCACGGGCGCCTCGCCCGAAGCAACGAGGGAGCGTCGCCGCGGCGGCGCTCCCGGGTAGCGCCTCCGCCGGGCCTCGCCCGTCGGAGGTTTCGTCGTCCCCGGAGGTCGGGGCGGCCGTCGTTCCAACCGGTCCCCCGCGGGGCCGCAGGCACGGGGAGCCCGCGCGCAGCGTCGCCGGGCGTTCGCACCCGAGGAGAGCCACATGGCCAAGAAGATCCAGGCCTACATCAAGCTGCAGGTTCCTGCAGGCCAGGCCAACCCGAGTCCGCCCGTGGGCCCCGCGCTGGGCCAGCACGGCGTGAACATCATGGAGTTCTGCAAGGCGTTCAACGCCGAGACCCAGGGCATGGAGCAGGGCCTGCCCATCCCCGTGGTCATCACGGTCTACGCCGACCGCAGCTTCACCTTCGTGAAGAAGACGCCGCCGGCGTCGATCCTCCTGAAGAAGGCCGCGGGCGTGAAGTCCGGCAGCGGCCGTCCGAACACGGAGAAGGTCGGCACCGTCACCCGCGAGCAGGTCGAGGAGATCGCGCGCACCAAGATGCCCGACCTCACCGCCGCGGACCTCGAGGCCGCCGTTCGCACCATCGCCGGCAGCGCGCGCAGCGCCGGCATCGACGTGGAGGGTCTGTGATGGCGAAGCTCAGCCGCCGCCGCAAGGCCATCGAGGAGCGCATCGAGCGCGGCCGCGCCTACGCCATCGACGAGGCGGTGGCGCTGCTCACGGAGCTCTCGAAGGTGAAGTTCCCGGAGGCCATCGAGGTCGCGATCAACCTCGGCGTCGACCCCCGCAAGTCCGATCAGGTCGTCCGCGGCGCCACCACGCTGCCGCACGGCACCGGCAAGTCCGTGCGCGTGGCCGTGTTCACGCAGGGTGAGAACGCCGACAAGGCGAAGGCCGCCGGCGCCGACCTCGTCGGCATGGACGACCTCGCCGCCCAGGTGAAGCAGGGGCAGCTCGACTTCGACGTGGTGATCGCCTCGCCGGACGCCATGCGCGTGGTGGGTCAGCTCGGGCAGATCCTCGGCCCCCGGGGGCTCATGCCGAACCCGAAGACCGGCACCGTGACGCCGGACGTCGAGGGCGCCGTGAAGAACGCCAAGGCGGGTCAGGTGCGCTTCCGCACGGACCGCAACGGCATCATCCACGGCAGCATCGGTCGCGTGGGCTTCGAGGCGAGCGCCATCAAGGCGAACCTCGAGGCGCTGCTCGCGGACCTGAGGAAGGCGAAGCCGTCGACGTCCAAGGGCGTGTACCTGAAGAAGATCACGCTCTCCACGACCATGGGCCCCGGGCTCTCGATCGACCAGTCGAGCCTGGAGCTCTGAAACACCGGGCGCCGGCCCCTCCGGCGGTGCCCGTGCAGGGACTTTGAGGACTCCGGAACGCCCGCGAGGGACCCGGAAGCCGTCAAAGACCGCAGGTCCGGTCCCGCTCCGGCGGACCGGTTAAGCCTCCGGAAGGAGAGCCTGCGCAGACGGTGAGACCCGCTGAAGACTGGATCTCGCCGTAGACCGCCGTGGGGCCCGCCCCGCGGCACGTGGACCAGCCGGACCCCGCCGCAGGCGGTACCGGCGTCATCCAGGAGAACGCCAGTGGCACTCAAGCTCGAAGACAAGCAGGCGATCGTCGCCGAAGTCAGCGAGGCCGCCGGCAGTGCCCTCTCCGCCGTGCTGGCCGACTACCGCGGCCTGAACGTCGGGGAGATGACCGAGCTCCGCCAGAAGGCGCGGGAGTCGAACGTGTATCTCCGGGTCATCCGGAACACGCTCGCACGCCGCGCGGTGGCGGGGACCGACTTCGAGTGTCTGACCGAGGCCTTCACCGGCCCGTCGCTGCTCGCCCTGTCCATCGAGGACCCGGGCGCCGCCGCACGGCTCATGAAGGACTTCGCGAAGAATCACGAGAAGCTCGAGGTCCGGGCGCTCGCCATCGGCGGAGAGCTGCTGGGTCCCGACCGACTCGAGGCGGTGTCGAAGCTGCCGACCCGCGAGGAGGCCCTGGCCATGCTGATGGGGACCATGCTGGCTCCCGTCACCAAGCTGGCCCAGACCCTCAACGCGGTGCCGAGCAAGCTCGTGCGCACCATCGACGCGGTCCGGATCCAGAAGGAACAGGAAGCGGCCTGACGCCGGGCGTCGGACCACTCATTCAGCGAATCTCATTCCGGGAGTACTCGAACGATGGCACTTTCGAAGGACGACATCCTCAACGCGATCGCCGACATGAGCGTCATGGACGTGGTCGAACTCGTGAAGGCGATGGAAGACAAGTTCGGCGTCACCGCCGCGGCCGCCGTGGCAGCGGCTCCGGTGGCCGCCGCCGGGGGTGGCGAGGCCGCTGCCGCCGAGGAGAAGACCGAGTTCGACGTGATCCTCGCCTCCTCCGGCGAGAAAAAGGTCAACGTCATCAAGGTCGTCCGGGCGATCACGGGCCTGGGCCTGAAGGAAGCCAAGGCGCTCGTCGACGGAGCCCCTTCCCCGCTCAAGGAAGGCGCGTCCAAGGACGAGGCCGAGGACATCAAGAAGCAGATCGAAGAGGCCGGCGGTACGGTCGAGGTCAAGTAAGACCCGTGCCCTTCGGCACGGTGGAACGCGCGAGGGCTGGTGGCGACAGCGCCACCGGCCTTTCGTCGCTTCCGTCCTGCACGTGAGGGTCCGGCTCCGCCGGACCACACCGCGGCGCACCCGCGCCGCCGCCTGCTCGAGCATCTGAGCCGGGAGACGCTGATGCTTTACTCGTTCACGGAAAAGAAGCGCGTCCGCAAGGACTTCGGGAAACTTCCGCAGATCATGGAAGTGCCCTTCCTGCTCGCGATCCAGCTGCAGTCCTATGATCGTTTCCTGCAGGCGGAGACGCCCCCCGCGGCGCGTCTCGAGAGCGGCCTGCACGCGGCCTTCAAGTCCGTGTTCCCGATCGTCAGCTACTCGGGGAACGCCGCGCTCGAGTACGTGAGCTACCGCCTCGGCGACCCCGTCTTCGACGTCAAGGAATGCATCCTGCGCAGCGCGACCTACGCCGTGCCGCTGCGGGTGACCGTCAAGCTCGTCATCTACGACAAGGAGTCGAGCAACAAGGCCGTCAAGGAGATCAAGGAGCAGGAGGTCTACATGGGGGAAATCCCCCTGATGACCGAGAACGGCACCTTCATCATCAACGGCACCGAGCGGGTCATCGTCTCCCAGCTGCACCGCTCCCCCGGCGTGTTCTTCGATCACGACCGCGGCAAGACGCACAGCTCGGGCAAGCTGCTGTACTCCGCGCGGGTGATCCCCTACCGCGGTTCCTGGCTCGACTTCGAGTTCGATCCGAAGGACTGCGTGTTCGTGCGCATCGACCGCCGCCGCAAGCTGCCGGCGACGGTGCTGCTGCGCGCGCTCGGCTTCGACACCGAGCAGATCCTCGAGATGTTCTTCGAGAACAACACCTTCCACGTGAAGAAGGACGGCTACTCGCACGACCTCATCCCCGAGCGGATGCGGGGCGACGTGGCGACCTTCGACCTCGTCGACAAGAAGGGGAAGACGATCGTCGAGACCGGGCGGCGCATCACCGCGCGCCACGTCCGTCTTCTCGAGGAAGCCGGCATCAAGCGCCTGGACGTGCCCCGCGAGTACCTCATGGGTCGCACGCTGGCGAAGAACATCGCCCATCCGGAGACCGGCGAGCTCATCGCCGAGTGCAACGCCGAGATCACCGCCGAGATGCTCGACAAGATCGAGAACGCCGGCGTGAAGACCATCGACACGATCTACACGAACGAGCTCGACTGCGGCCCCTACGTCTCCGACACGCTGCGCATCGACGTCACGCGCAACCGCCTCGAGGCCCTGGTCGAGATCTACCGCATGATGCGCCCGGGCGAGCCGCCGACGAAGGAGGCCGCGGAGAACCTGTTCAACAACCTGTTCTTCTCCGCCGAGCGCTACGACCTGTCGGCCGTCGGTCGCATGAAGTTCAACCGCCGCCTCGGCCGCAAGGAGTCCGAGGGCGAGGGAACGCTGTCCAACGAGGACATCATCGACGTGCTCCGGACCCTGATCCAGATCCGGGACGGCAAGGGCATGGTCGACGACATCGACCACCTCGGGAACCGGCGCGTCCGTTCCGTCGGCGAGATGGCCGAGAACCAGTTCCGCGTGGGCCTGATCCGCGTGGAGCGGGCGGTGAAGGAGCGCCTGTCCCTGGCCGAGTCCGAGGGCCTCATGCCCCAGGACATGATCAACGCCAAGCCCGTCGCCGCGGCCGTGAAGGAGTTCTTCGGCTCCTCGCAGCTCTCGCAGTTCATGGACCAGAACAACCCGCTCTCCGAGGTGACCCACAAGCGTCGGGTCTCCGCCCTCGGCCCGGGCGGTCTCACGCGCGAGCGGGCGGGCTTCGAGGTGCGCGACGTGCACCCGACCCACTACGGGCGCGTCTGCCCCATCGAGACGCCGGAAGGGCCGAACATCGGTCTCATCAACTCGCTCGCGACCTACGCGCGCACCAACGAGTACGGCTTCCTCGAGACGCCGTACCGGCGCGTGGTGGACGGCAAGGTCACCGACGAGATCGACTTCCTCTCCGCGATCGACGAGGCCGAGTACGTCATCGCCCAGGCCAGCTCCGTGATCGACGACAAGGGGCGTTTCGTCGAGGACCTCATCGACGTGCGCTTCCAGAACGAGTTCACGAAGATGCCCTCGGAGAACGTCAATTACATGGACGTCTCTCCGAAGCAGGTGGTCTCGGTCGCCGCGTCGCTGATCCCGTTCCTCGAGCACGACGACGCGAACCGCGCCCTCATGGGCTCGAACATGCAGCGCCAGGCCGTGCCCGCCCTCCGCTCCGAGAAGCCCCTGGTGGGCACGGGGATGGAGCGCATCGTCGCGCGGGATTCCGGCGTGTGCGTGGTCGCGCGCCGGGGCGGGGTCGTCGACAGCGTCGACGCCGGTCGCGTGGTGGTGCGCGTGAAGGACGAGGAGACGCAGGCCGGCGAGGCGGGCGTCGACATCTACAACCTCACGAAGTACACGCGCTCGAACCAGAACACCTGCATCAACCAGCGGCCGCTGGTGAAGATCGGGGACGTGGTGGCGCGCGGCGACGTGCTCGCGGACGGTCCGTCCGTGGACATGGGCGAGCTGGCCCTCGGGCAGAACATGCGCATCGCCTTCATGCCCTGGAACGGCTACAACTTCGAGGACTCGATCCTCATCTCCGAGCGTGTGGTCCAGGAGGACCGCTTCACCTCCATCCACATCCAGGAGCTCACCTGCATCGCCCGGGACACGAAGCTCGGCCCCGAGGAGATCAGCTGCGACATCCCCAACGTGGGCGAGTCGGCGCTGAACAAGCTCGACGAGTCCGGCGTGGTGTTCATCGGCGCCGAGGTGAAGCCCGGCGACATCCTCGTCGGCAAGGTCACGCCCAAGGGCGAGACCCAGCTCACGCCGGAGGAGAAGCTGCTCCGCGCGATCTTCGGTGAGAAGGCCTCGGACGTGAAGGACACGTCCCTGCGCGTGCCGACCGGCGTCTACGGCACGGTCATCGACGTGCAGGTCTTCAC
This sequence comes from Pseudomonadales bacterium, assembly GCA_036351515.1. GTDB lineage: Bacteria > Pseudomonadota > Gammaproteobacteria > Pseudomonadales > Azotimanducaceae > JAZBPF01. The sequence continues at coordinate 6,814 of JAZBPF010000155.1, forward strand.
GCGCGACGGCGTCGAGAAGGACGCCCGCGCCAAGGCCATCGAGAAGGCCCAGCTCGAACAGGTGCGCAAGGACCTGGACGACGAGTACCGGATCGTGGAGACGGCCACCTACGAGCGTCTCGCGGACCGGCTCGTGAACAAGAAGGCGGTCAGCGGACCGGGCCTCGCCAAGGGCGGCACCGTGCGCAAGACCTACCTCGACGAGCTGCCGAAGGACGACTGGTTCAAGCTGCGCATGGCCACCGACGAGCTCAACGAGTTCCTCGAGGGTGCCGCGGCCTACCTCGGCGAGCGCAAGGAGCAGATCAAGGCGCGGCTCGAGGACAAGCGGGCCAAGCTCGCCACCGGCGACGACCTCGCCCCGGGCGTGCTCAAGATCGTGAAGGTCTACCTCGCCATCAAGCGCCGAGTGCAGCCCGGCGACAAGATGGCCGGCCGTCACGGCAACAAGGGCGTCATCTCCGTGATCATGCCCGTGGAGGACATGCCCTTCGACGAGCACGGCGTGCCCGTGGACATCGTCCTGAACCCGCTCGGCGTGCCCTCGCGCATGAACGTCGGGCAGGTGCTCGAGACGCACCTCGGCTGGGCGGCGAAGGGCCTCGGCGAGAAGATCGGCGAGATGCTCGACGCCGGTCGGAAGGCGGCGGAGCTGCGGAAGTTCCTCGGCGAGATCTACGACGGGGGCGGCAGCGCCCGCGGCAAGGAGGCGACGCTCTCCGGCTTCGAGGACGAGGAGGTCGTGGAACTCGCGAACAACCTCCGGGGCGGCGTGCCCATGGCGACGCCGGTCTTCGACGGGGCCGACGAGGGCGAGATCAAGCGCATGCTCTCCCTGGCCGGGCTCCCCGAGTCCGGACAGACGATCCTCTTCGACGGCCGCACCGGCGAGCAGTTCGATCGCCCCGTGACCGTCGGCTACATGTACATGCTGAAGCTCAACCACCTCGTGGACGACAAGATGCACGCCCGGTCCACGGGTTCCTACAGCCTCGTCACCCAGCAGCCGCTGGGCGGCAAGGCGCAGTTCGGTGGACAGCGCTTCGGCGAGATGGAAGTGTGGGCGCTGGAGGCCTACGGCGCCGCGTACACGCTCCAGGAGATGCTGACGGTGAAATCCGACGACGTGGCCGGTCGCACGAAGATGTACAAGAACATCGTCGACGGCGACTACCACATGGAGCCGGGCATGCCCGAGTCGTTCAACGTGCTCCTGAAGGAGATCCGTTCGCTCGGTATCGACATCGAGCTGGAGAACGACTGAGGCGGTCCGGGCCCCGGCCCGGATGCACCGACTCTAGGCAACCCCGCGCGCGGTGCCGGCCACCCCGGCACCGCGCCGAGCCTCTTGCGGAGGAACGATGAAGGATCTGCTGAATCTCCTGAAGTCCCAGACGAACGTGGAAGACTTCGATTCGCTGCGGATCGGGCTTTCCTCACCGGAACAGATCCGCTCCTGGTCGTTCGGTGAGGTCAAGAAGCCGGAGACGATCAACTACCGTACGTTCAAGCCCGAGCGGGACGGCCTGTTCTGCGCGCGCATCTTCGGTCCCATCAAGGACTACGAGTGCCTCTGCGGCAAGTACAAGCGCCTGAAGCACCGCGGGGTGATCTGCGAGAAGTGCGGCGTGGAGGTCACGCTGACGAAGGTGCGCCGCGAGCGCATGGGCCACATCGAGCTCGCGAGCCCGGTGGCCCACATCTGGTTCCTGAAGTCGCTCCCCTCCCGCATCGGTCTGCTCCTCGACATGACCCTGCGCGACATCGAGCGCGTGCTCTACTTCGAGTCCTTCGTGGTCATCGACGACGGCGCCACGGAGCTCGAGATCGGCCAGCTCCTGACCGACGAGCAGTACTACGAGGCGCTCGAGCAGTACGGTGACGAGTTCACGGCGAAGATGGGGGCCGAGGCGATCCTCGACCTGCTCAAGAGCTTCGATCTCGAGGAGGAGATCGCCCAGCTCAAGGAGGAGATCCCCCAGACCAACTCCGAGACCAAGATCAAGAAGCTCTCCAAGCGCCTGAAGCTCATGGAGGCCTTCAAGCAGTCCGGCAACAAGCCCGAGTGGATGATCATGTCCGTCCTCCCGGTGCTGCCGCCGGACCTGCGCCCGCTCGTGCCCCTGGACGGCGGCCGCTTCGCCACCTCGGACCTGAACGACCTCTACCGGCGCGTCATCAACCGGAACAACCGCCTGAAGCGTCTGCTCGACCTCAACGCGCCGGACATCATCGTGCGCAACGAGAAGCGCATGCTCCAGGAGGCCGTGGACGCGCTCCTCGACAACGGCCGCCGCGGTCGGGCCATCACGGGCTCGAACAAGCGCCCGCTGAAGTCCCTCGCGGACATGATCAAGGGCAAGCAGGGCCGCTTCCGGCAGAACCTCCTCGGCAAGCGCGTGGACTACTCGGGCCGTTCGGTCATCGTGGTGGGTCCGACGCTCAAGCTGCACCAGTGCGGTCTGCCCAAGAAGATGGCCCTCGAGCTCTTCAAGCCGTTCATCTTCGGCAAGCTCGAGGCCCGCGGCCTCGCGACCACCATCAAGGCCGCGAAGAAGATGGTCGAGCGGGAGACGCCCGAGGTCTGGGACATCCTCGCCGAGGTCATCCGCGAGCATCCCGTGCTCCTGAACCGCGCCCCGACGCTGCACCGTCTCGGCATCCAGGCCTTCGAGCCGGTGCTCATCGAGGGCAAGGCGATCCAGCTGCACCCGCTGGTCTGCGCCGCCTACAACGCCGACTTCGACGGCGACCAGATGGCCGTGCACGTGCCCCTCACGCTGGAAGCCCAGCTCGAGGCGCGCGCGCTCATGATGTCCACGAACAACATCCTCTCGCCGGCCTCCGGTGAGCCGATCATCGTCCCCTCCCAGGACGTGGTCCTCGGGCTCTACTACATGACCCGGGATGCCGTGAACGCCCGGGGCGAGGGCATGGCCTTCGCCGACGTCCGCGAGGTCCATCGCGCCTACCGCGACGGCCGCGTGGACCTCCACGCGCGCGTGAAGGTGCGGATCCTCGAGGGCGTCGTCGCGGAGGACGGTTCCGTCTCCGAGAAGCGCACGCTCATCGACACCACCGTCGGCCGCGCGCTGTTCTACGAGATCGTGCCGAAGCAGCTGTCCTTCGAGATGGTCAATCAGCCCATGACCAAGAAGGCGATTTCGGCGCTCCTGAACGCCTGCTACCGCTACGTCGGTCTCAAGGAGACCGTGATCTTCGCCGACCAGCTCATGTACATGGGCTTCGAGTACTCGACCCGTTCCGGCTGCTCCATCGGCGTGAACGACTTCGAGATTCCCGAGGCGAAGCGCAGGATCGTCGACGAGGCGGAAGCCGAGGTGAAGGAGATCGAGGGCCAGTACGCTTCCGGTCTCGTGACCCAGGGCGAGAAGTACAACAAGGTCATCGACATCTGGTCCCGGGCGAACGACGTGATCGCGCGGGCGATGATGGACGGCCTCTCCAAGGAGAAGGTGCTCGATCGCGAAGGCCAGGAGGTCGAGCAGGACTCCTTCAACTCCGTCTACATGTACGCGGACTCCGGCGCTCGGGGCTCCCCGGCGCAGATCCGTCAGCTCGCGGGCATGCGTGGCCTCATGGCGCGCCCCGACGGCTCCATCATCGAGACGGCCATCACGGCGAACTTCCGTGAGGGCCTGTCCGTGAACCAGTACTTCATCTCCACCCACGGGGCCCGCAAGGGTCTCGCGGACACGGCCCTGAAGACGGCGAACTCCGGTTATCTCACCCGCCGGCTCGTGGACGTGGCCCAGGACCTGGTGGTGACCGAGGACGACTGCGGCACGGACCAGGGCCTGGTGATGGCGCCGCTCATCGAGGGCGGAGACGTGGTGGAGCCGCTCGCCACCCGCGTGCTCGGCCGCGTGGTCGCCCGCGACATCCTCGACACCGACGGCAAGACCGTGCTCGTCCCCGGCGGCACCATGCTCGACGAGGCCTGGGTCGAGCAGATCGAGGCCCTCGGCATCGACGAGGTGATGGTGCGCTCGCCCATCACCTGCGACACGCGCTACGGCGTCTGCGGCACCTGCTACGGCCGCGACCTGGCGCGGGGCCACCAGGTGAACGTCGGCGAGGCCGTGGGCGTCATCGCCGCCCAGTCCATCGGCGAGCCCGGCACGCAGCTCACGATGCGGACCTTCCACATCGGGGGCGCCGCGTCCCGGGCCACGGCCGTGGACAACGTGCAGGTCAAGCACGGCGGGAAGATCCGGCTGCACAACCTGAAGACCGTCGAGCGCGAGTCCGGCGAGCTGGTGGCGGTGTCCCGTTCCGGCGAGGTCGGTCTCGTGGACGCGCACGGTCGCGAGCGCGAGAAGTACAAGCTGCCCTACGGGGCCGTGCTCACGGTGCGCGAAGGGGATGCGGTGGAGGCCGGCCAGGTCATCGCCAGCTGGGATCCGCACACGCACCCGATCATCACCGAGCAGGCCGGCAAGGTCGTGTTCGAGGACATGGAGGAGGGCGTCTCGGTCCACCGCAAGACCGACGAGCTCACCGGTCTCACGAACATCGAGGTCATCGACGTCAAGGACCGGCCCTCCGCGGGCAAGGACCTGCGACCGGCCGTGCGACTCCTCGACAAGAAGGGCGAGAGCGTCGCGCACCAGGCGCTGCCGGCGAGCGCCATCCTCTCCATCGAGGACGGCCAGACCATCGGCGTCGGCGACGTCATCGCCCGCGTGCCGCAGGAAGGCTCCAAGACCCGCGACATCACCGGCGGTCTGCCGCGGGTCGCGGATCTCTTCGAGGCCCGCAAGCCGAAGGAGCCGGCGATCCTCGCGGAGGCCACCGGCGTGATCAGCTTCGGCAAGGAGACGAAGGGCAAGCGCCGTCTCATCATCACCCCGGAAGGGGCCGATCCCGTCGAGACGCTCATTCCGAAGTGGCGGAACATCGGCGTCTTCGAGGGCGAGACGGTGGAGCGGGGCGAGGTCGTCGCCGACGGTCCCCTGTCGCCGCACGACATCCTGCGCCTGAAGGGCGTGAACGAGCTGGCGAACTACATCGTCAACGAGATCCAGGAGGTCTACCGCCTGCAGGGCGTGAAGATCAACGACAAGCACATCGAGGTCATCGTGCGGCAGATGCTGCGCAAGGCCGACGTGACGGATCCCGGCGATTCCAGCTTCGTGCGCGGCGAGCAGCTCGAGGTGGTGCAGATCCTCGAGGAGAACGAGGCCCTGGAGGCGGACGGCAAGGCGCCGATCGGCTTCGAGCGCCTGCTCCTCGGCATCACCAAGGCGTCGCTCGCCACCGAGTCCTTCATCTCCGCGGCCTCCTTCCAGGAGACCACCCGCGTCCTCACGGAAGCGGCGGTCACCGGCAAGCGGGACTACCTGCGGGGCCTGAAGGAGAACGTGGTCGTGGGCCGGCTCATCCCCGCGGGGACGGGGCTCGCCTACCACTCCGAGCGCAAGCGCAAGCGGGAGGAGGAAGCGGCCGCCCGCCTGGCCCGGGAGACCGGCGCCTCGGCCGAGGAGGTCGAAGCCGCACTCACGGAGGCCCTCCGCGACCGCTGAGGGCTCACCGGCCCCGGAGCCCGAGCGCTCCGGGGCCGCAGTTGACCGGTTCCGGTGGCGACCGTACACTTCGCCGCCTTCGCGGCAGGGGCCCCTGTGGGTCGCCTGCCTTCTTGTCCCGGTAAGGACCAGAACGCCCCGTCCGCGACGGGCGGTCCGCCGTACCGCGGAAGAGACGAACGGAGTTTCCGATCCATGGCGACCATCGCCCAGCTCGTGCGCAAGCCGCGCAAGCGCAAGGCCTCGAAGAGCGACGTGCCGGCCCTGCAGGGATGCCCGCAGAAGCGGGGCGTCTGCACCCGCGTCTACACCACGACGCCGAAGAAGCCGAACTCGGCCCTGCGCAAGGTGTGCCGCGTGCGGCTCACGAACGGTTACGAGGTCAGTTCCTACATCGGGGGCGAGGGCCACAACCTCCAGGAGCACTCGGTCGTGCTCATCCGCGGCGGTCGCGTGAAGGACCTCCCCGGCGTGCGCTACCACACGGTCCGCGGGACGCTCGACACCTCCGGGGTCGCGGCGCGTCGCCAGGGCCGCTCCAAGTACGGGGCCAAGAAGCCGAAGTAGGCCTCCGCCGCTTCGCACCATCCGCCGCGGGCGGGTGGAGTAAGGGCCGGCTCGCTGCCGGAATCACCTGAAGGAACGAGGACACCGCCATGCCGCGTCGTCGCGTCGTCGCCAAGCGCGAGGTGCTGCCGGACCCGAAGTTCGGCAACCGCACCCTCGCCAAGTTCATGAACCACATCATGCGGGACGGCAAGAAGTCCGTCGCCGAGAGCATCGTCTACGGTGCCCTGGGCCGCATCCAGGAGCGCGGTGCCCGCGATCCCGTCGACACCTTCGAACGGGCCCTCGAGGCGATCGCCCCCATGGTCGAGGTGAAGTCCCGCCGCGTCGGTGGTGCGACCTACCAGGTGCCCGTCGAGGTGCGTCCCTCCCGGCGCCAGGCTCTCGCCATGCGCTGGCTCGTGGAAGCCGCCCGCAAGCGCGGCGAGAAGTCCATGATCCTGCGCCTCGCCGGCGAGATGATGGACGCCGCCGACGGCCGCGGCACCGCCGTCAAGCGGCGCGAGGACACGCACCGCATGGCCGAGGCCAACCGGGCCTTCTCCCACTACCGCTTCTGACGACCCGACCCGGGCGCCTCGCGTCCGGGTCGCTCGCCGGGCCGGCACTGCAGGCGGACGGCGCCCGGTGATCCCGGGCCCCGCCGGGAACGGTGGACAGGATCGTGGCGCGCAAGACCCCCATCCAGCGCTATCGCAACATCGGCATCGTCGCCCACGTCGACGCGGGCAAGACGACGACGACCGAGCGCGTGCTCTTCTACACGGGCATCTCCCACAAGATGGGCGAGGTGCACGAGGGCGCGGCCGTCATGGACTGGATGGAACAGGAGCAGGAGCGGGGGATCACCATCACCTCCGCGGCCACGACCTGCTTCTGGTCCGGCATGAACCAGCAGTTCGAAGAACACCGCATCAACATCATCGACACGCCCGGCCACGTGGACTTCACCATCGAGGTGGAGCGCTCCCTGCGCGTGCTCGACGGGGCCGTGGTGGTGTTCTGCGGGACCTCCGGCGTCGAGCCCCAGTCCGAGACGGTCTGGCGCCAGGCGAACAAGTACGAGGTCCCGCGGATCTGCTTCGTCAACAAGATGGATCGCGCGGGCGCCGATTTCCTGCGCGTGGTCGAGCAGATCCGCGACCGTCTCGGGGCGACCCCGGTGCCGATCCAGCTCCCGATCGGGAGCGAGGAGCAGTTCGAGGGCGTCGTCGACCTCGTGCTCATGAAGGCCATCCGCTGGAACGAGGCCGATCTCGGCACGAGCTACACGCTCGAGGAGATCCCGGAAGCGCTCCGGGAGGAGTGCGAGGCGGCGCGGGAGCGCATGGTCGAGGCCGCCGCCGAGGCGGACGACGCGCTCACGGAGAAGTACCTCGAGGAAGGCGGGCTCTCCGAGGAGGAACTCAAGCGCGGCCTGCGCAAGCGGGTCCTCGGCAACGAGATCGTCCTCGCGCTCTGCGGCTCCGCCTTCAAGAACAAGGGCGTGCAGGCCGTGCTCGACGCGGTCGTCGAGTACCTGCCGGCCCCCACGGAAGTGAAGGCCATCGACGGGCTCCTCGACGACGGCGAGACCGTGGCCCATCGGGAGGCGGACGACGAGGCGCCCTTCGCGGCCCTCGCCTTCAAGATCGCCACCGACCCCTTCGTCGGGACCCTGACCTTCTTCCGGGTCTACTCCGGCGTGCTCCGCTCCGGCGACGCCCTCTACAACCCGGTGAAGGGCCGGCGCGAGCGCATCGGCCGCATGGTGCAGATGCACGCCAACAAGCGCGACGAAATCGACGAGGTGCGTGCCGGCGACATCGCCGCGGCGGTCGGCCTGAAGGACGTGACCACCGGCGACACGCTCTGCGCCATGGACGCGCACATCACGCTCGAGCGCATGGAGTTCCCGGAGCCGGTGATCTCCGTGGCCATCGAGCCGCGGTCCGTCCCCGATCAGGAGAAGATGGGCGTCGCCCTCGGCAAGCTCGCGCAGGAGGATCCCTCCTTCCGCGTGAAGACCGACGAGGAGTCGGGGCAGACGATCATCTCGGGCATGGGCGAGCTGCACCTCGACATCATCGTCGACCGGCTCCGGCGCGAGTTCAAGGTCGAGGCCAAGGTGGGGCGTCCCCAGGTGTCCTACCGGGAGACGATCCGCGACTCGGTGGAGGCCGAGGGCAAGTTCGTGCGCCAGACCGGTGGCCGCGGGCAGTACGGGCACGTGCGGATCCGCCTCGAGCCCCTGCCCGAGGACGCGGAGAAGAACTTCGAGTTCGTCGACGCGATCGCCGGCGGCGTGGTGCCGCGGGAGTTCATCCCTTCGGTGGCGAAGGGCATCGAGGAGGCGCTCCCCAACGGCGTGCTCGCCGGCTACCCGCTCATCCGGGTGAAGGCGACCCTCTACGACGGCTCCTACCACGAGGTCGACTCCTCCGAGATGGCCTTCAAGATCGCCGGGTCCATGGCGCTCCGCGAGGGTGCGGCACGGGCCCGGCCGGTGATCCTCGAGCCGATCATGAAGGTCGAGGTGGTCACGCCGGAGGACTACATGGGCGACGTGGTCGGCGACCTGAACCGGCGCCGGGGCGTGGTCCAGGGCATGGACGACGGCTACGGCGGCAAGATCGTCCGTGCGGAGGTGCCGCTGGCGGAGATGTTCGGCTACTCGACGGACCTCCGCTCCGCCACCCAGGGCCGGGCCCAGTACTCCATGGAGTTCGCCCGCTACGCGGAAGTGCCCGACAACCTCGTCGAGGGCGTCCGCAGGCGGGCGTGACGGAGCCCCGTCCGCGCCCGCACCCGTTCCATCCACATCCGACCATCCACATCCGACAGGGGAAACTGCTGTGTCCAAGGCGAAATTCGAGCGCACGAAGCCGCACGTGAACGTGGGGACGATCGGTCACGTGGACCATGGGAAGACGACGCTGACGGCGGCGCTGACGAAGGTGTGCTTCGAGACGTACCAGACGGGCGAG
>JAZBPF010000156.1:0-3099 GCA_036351515.1 Pseudomonadales bacterium
TCGCGAGTTCGGGGCGCCGATCATACAGCCCCGGTCATGGGTACAGGCATCGCTCGGCGCTTCTGGCGCACATGCTGCCGAGGCGGGAGGAGCGTGGCGTAGCAGGGCTACGTGAGCGACGATCAACGCGGGCAGCGCGTGCGCCGGAAGCGCCCGGAGGTGGTCCCGCATGCGGTGGTCCCGGATCCGGGAGCCCTTGTGCGGCCCACCCGCGGCGTTGCGCTCGCTTCACATAGCCACTGCTATGCCGGCGCTCCCGCGCCTTGCGGGCGACCCGCACGAGGGCTCCGAGCGATGCCTGTACCCATGACCGGGGCTGTATGATCGGCGCCCCGAACTCGCGACCGGTGCTCATCCGTGTTGTCTCACGCAATCGCGCACGCCATCGCGCGGCCGCCCGCGCCCAGCTACGTCGACGGGATCACGAGCGCCGACCTCGGCCGCCCGGACCTCGCCCTCGCCCTGCGTCAGCATGCCGCATACGTGCAGGCGTTGCGCGATTGCGGGCTCGAGGTGACGGTGCTCGAGCCGGCGCCGGCCTTTCCGGACGCCTGTTTCGTGGAGGACTGTGCGCTGCTCACGGCGCGCGGTGCGGTGCTCACGCGCCCGGGGGCGGAGACGCGGCGCGGGGAGGCGGCCCTGATCGAGCCGGAGATCGCCGACCGCTTCGAGCACCTCGCCTTCGTCGAGGCGCCGGGAACGCTCGACGCGGGCGACGTCCTGCAGGTCGACGACCACTTCTTCGTCGGTCTCTCCGCGCGCACGAACCGGGCCGGCGCCGAGCAGCTCCTCGCCATCCTCGAGGGCTTCGGCTACACGGGAGAGGCGGTGCCGATGCGGGAGATGCTGCATCTCAAGACCGGGGTGAACGCGCTGCCCGACCGCCGCCTGCTCGTCACCGGCGAGTTCGTGGATGCCCGGGCGTTCGCGGGCTTCGAGCGCATCGTGGTTCCAGCGGAGGAGGCCTACGCCGCCAACTCCCTCTGGATCAACGACGCGGTGATCGTCCCCGCCGGTTTTCCCCGCACGCTCGAGTCCATCCGCGCCCTCGAGGTCGACGTGATCGAGGTCGACGTCTCGGAGTTCCGCAAGATGGACGGGGGACTGAGCTGCCTGTCCCTGCGCTACTGAATCGGGCGCGGGAACTCCGCCCCCCGGCCGCGGTCTCTCCGTCGCCCGGCGCGGAACCACGGGGTTGCTCGCGCTGCGGTGCACCGTCTCGTCGGAGTCTGCCGCGATGCGCTTGCCGACCGGTCGTCTCGCCTGGGGGGCGATGCTGCTGGGGCTGTCCCTGGCCCTGGGGGCCCTCGACTGGTGGTCCGGGAACGAGCTCAACTTCTTCGTCTTCTACTACGCGCCGGTGTCGCTGGCGGCCTGGTTCATGGGGCGCAGCGCCGCGGTGGTCTTCGCCGTGCTCTGCGCCCTGATCTGGTTCGCGGCGGACCTGCTCTCGGGGCACGTGCACTCGACCCAGCTTCTCGCCGTGTGGAACACGATGATCCGCCTCGTGGCCTTCCTCGCGATCGGCGGTGCCCTGTCCCTGCTCCGGCACACGCTCGAGCGCGAGCGGGAGCGCGCTGCGGAACTGCGCACGCGCCTCGCGCAGATCCGGGTCCTCGAGGCGTTCCTCCCGATCTGCGCGCAGTGCAAGAAGATCCGGGACGAAGCGGGCGCGTGGCAGCCGATCGAGCGCTACATCTCCTCGCATTCGGACACGCGCTTCTCCCACGGGTTCTGTCCGGACTGCTACCAGCGAGCGCTGGTGGAAGCGGGGCTGCGCGCTCCGGAGGATCCGGGCCGCGCCGGGGAGCGGGGCTGATCCACCGCTGCCCGCGGCGGCTGCAGACGCAGGGTCCGTGCGCCTGTAGCATGCCCGCGTCGCACGTGCGTCGCGGGCCGCATCCCTTCTGGTCCGCCCGAGGAGCCTTCCGCCGGTGTCTCCGGTCCGCCCGTCCTCCGGTCATGCCGCGAGCTGGTACGCGGCCACCGCCCATGCCGCCCCGGAACGTCCCGCCCTCGTCGGTGACGCCGAGGCCGACGTCTGCATCGTCGGCGCCGGCTACACGGGGCTGTCGACCGCCCTCGCCCTCGCCGAAGCCGGGCTTCGGGTGCGGGTCCTCGAGGCCGTGGCCGTCGGCTTCGGGGCGTCCGGTCGCAACGGCGGTCAGGTCGTCAACGGGCTGAACGCGGACCTGCCCCGCATCGAGCGCTGGTTCGGTCGCGAGACCGCCGCGTTCGCGGGAAGCCTGCTGCGTGCCGGTGCCACGATCATCCGGGAGCGCATCGAGCGCTACGGGATCGCCTGCGACTGGCGGCCGGGGAATCTCTTCGTCGCCCTCACGGCTGCGCAGCAGCGCGGGCTCGAGGCGAAGGCCGCGCGCTGGCGGGAGGAGGGGCTCGACGGGCTCGAGCTCCTCGACGGTGCCGCGGTCCGTCGCCACGTGGCGTCGGAGCGTTACGTCGGCGGTCTCCTCGATCACGGTGGCGGCCATCTCCATCCCCTGAACCTCGCCCTCGGCGAAGCGGCTGCCGTCGAATCCCTCGGCGGCGTGATCCACGAGCGCTCGCCGGTCACCGGCTTCGAGGTCGAGGGCGATCGCGTCCGGGTGCGCACGGCCGCGGGCAGCGTCCGCGCCGGGCACGTGGTGTTCGCCGGCAACGCCTACCTCTGCGGGGTCGTCCCGGAACTCGAGCGGCGGGTCATGCCCGTCTCGACGCAGATGGTCGCGACGGTGCCGCTCGGCGCCGAGCGCGCCGCCGCGCTGCTCCCGTCGGATCTCTGCGTCGAGGACTGCCGCTACGTCCTCGACTACTACCGGCGCAGCGCGGATCACCGACTGCTCTTCGGGGGCGGGATCGTCTACGCGGGCACGGATCCGGCGGACATCCGCGCCTCCCTCCGGGGCAAGCTCGAGCGTACGTTCCCGCAGCTCACGGGCATCGAGCTGGAGTACGCGTGGAGCGGCAACTTCGCCCTGTCGTTCTCCCGCGTGCCGCAGCTGGGCCGGCTCCGGGACCGGGTCTGGTTCGCGCACGGCTACAGCGGGCACGGCGTCACCGGCTCGCACCTCTTCGGCGTGCTCCTCGCCGAGGCCCTCA
>JAZBPF010000157.1:0-2771 GCA_036351515.1 Pseudomonadales bacterium
ACCAGTTCCCATCCCGACCCGCTTCACGTAGAATCTCGCGCCTTCATCTCGGGCCGGTGGGTTTTCCGACCGGCGACAACGAGTTACGACAGCGAGCGGAACATGGTCACGATTCGACTGGCGCGCACGGGTGCGAAGAAGCGTCCGTTCTACCACCTGAACGTCGCGGAAGGGGCGTCCCGTCGGGACGGCCGCTTCATCGAGCGCGTGGGCTTCTTCAATCCCATCGCCCGCGGTCACGAGCAGCGCCTGAAGGTCGATCTCGAGCGCGTGGACTACTGGCTGTCCGTCGGCGCGAAGCCGAGCGAGCGCGCCGCGCAGCTGATCCGCGAGGCCCGCAAGGGCGGCGACGCAGCGCCGGTGATCGCCGAGGCGGAGGCCGCCGAGGCCTGAGCCCGCCGGCCGGTCCCCGGAGCGCCATGGAGTCGGACCGCCCCGTCGTGGTCGGGCGGATCACGCGGGCGCACGGGGTGCGCGGCTGGGTCCGGATCCAGTCCTGGACCGCGCCGCCGGAGAACCTGCTGGGGTACCGGCCCTGGCTCCTGCGCGAGGGCGACGGCTGGCGGACGCTGGCCGTCGACGAGGTCGACCGGCAGCCGAAGGGCCTGATCGCGCGCCTGGGCGGCGTCGACGACCGGGACGCGGCGGACGCCCTCGCGGGGCGCGAGATCGCGGTGCCGCGCCACTGCCTGCCGGCGGCCGAGGACGACGAGTACTACTGGTTCGACCTGATCGGCCTCGCGGTCCGGACGCCGGACGGCCGGGAGCTCGGGCGGATCGAACGCCTGCTCGAGACCGGCGCGAACGACGTGCTGGTGGTACGGGGCGAGGACCGGGAGCGGCTGGTGCCGTTCATCGAGTCCGTGGTGCGGGAAGTCGATCTCGAGGCCGGCCGGCTGATTGCGGACTGGGATCCCGACTTCTAGGCCGGATCTCTCGCCGCTTCGCGGAGCGAGGGCGTGGAGATGCCGGAAAGGACAAGGCGCGCGACGGATCGGGCGCGCAGGCGTACTGGACCGTACGCCCTGCACCCGATCCGAGCGCAACGCCGGATTTTCCGGTAGATCCGCGGCCGCAGCCGTGAATCGGTGAGAGATCCGGGCTCGAACGACGGGGCGGACGATGCAGGAGCGGTTGCGCGTCGGCGTCGTCACGATCTTCCCGGAGATGCTCGAGGCCGTGACCGGCTACGGCATCACGGGGCGGGCCGTCGAGGCCGGGCTGCTCGCGGTGCGGGCCTTCGACCCGCGGGCACACACCCGCGACCGGCATCGCACCGTGGACGACAAGCCCTACGGGGGCGGCCCGGGCATGGTCATGAAGGTCGAGCCCGTGCGCGCGGCGATCCGCGAGGCGCGGGACGCGCTGCCCGGAGCGGCGGTGATCCACCTCTCGCCCCAGGGGCGGCGCCTGGATCAGGCGGCGGTGGCCCGGCTCGCAGAGCGGGAGGCGCTGATCCTGCTCGCCGGCCGCTACGAGGGCATCGACGAGCGGGTCGTCGAGCGGGACGTCGACGAGGAACTGTCGGTCGGCGACTACGTCCTCTCCGGAGGCGAGCTCGCGGCCATGGTGGTGATCGACGCGGTGTGCCGGCTGTTGCCGGGCGCCCTCGGCGACGAAGGGTCGGCCGCGGCCGATTCCTTCGTGGACGGCCTCCTCGATCATCCGCACTATACGCGGCCCGAGGAGATCGACGGCCAGCGGGTCCCGGCGGTGCTGCTGTCCGGGGACCACGGGGCCGTCCGCCGCTGGCGGCGCATGCAGGCCCTGGGGCGCACCTTCGAGCGCCGGCCGGACCTGCTCGAGGCGCTGGAGCTCGACGACGAGGCGCGCCGCCTGCTGGATGCATACCTGACCGGTGCCGGAACCTGACCGCCGCCGGATCGCACGGAGAGTGGAACGATGAGCAAGAACAGGATCCTCTCGGAGCTCGAGGCCGAGCAGATGAACCGCGAGATCCCCGCCTTCGGGCCCGGCGACACCCTCGTCGTCCAGGTCAAGGTGAAGGAAGGGAACCGGGAGCGCCTGCAGGCCTTCGAGGGCGTGGTGATCGGCAAGCGCAACCGCGGCCTGAATTCCGCCTTCACGCTCCGGAAGGTGAGCCACGGCGTCGGCGTCGAGCGGACCTTCCAGGCCTACAGCCCGATCATCGACTCCATCACGGTCAAGCGCCGCGGCGACGTCCGCCAGGCGAAGCTCTACTACCTGCGCGAGCGTTCCGGCCGGTCGGCGCGGATCCGCGAGAAGATCGTGCACGGTGGCAAGGGGTCCGCGAAGGCCGCCGCCAGCGCCCAGGCCCTGCCGGAAGCACCGGAAGCCGCCGTGGCGGACGCCGGCGACGAGGCGCCCGCCGAGGACTGACCTGCGGCGTCGCCCGGCGACGCCTCTCCCCGAACGCGCCTGCGGCTCCGCCGCCGGCGCGTTCGCGTGTCCGGGACTCGCACGGCGTTGCGAGCGGTTCCTGCCGACACGGGCCACGCCAGGTCCCCTGAAGCGCACGACGAACGAAGCCAGGCCTCTCGTGGGAAGCCGACGCAGTCGGCGATCGTTCCGGCGTCCACGGATCGCGCACTCCGTGCGCTTCCCACGAGGTCGAGGCGACGCGCCCTGTGGGAGCCGACTTCAGTCGCGACTGCAGCGTTCGAAGGAGCCCCTCCGCAGCGAGGCTCCGACCGAGCCCCGTCGAAGCTGGATCGCATGCGTGGGAAGCCGACGCAGTCGGCGATCGTTCCGGCGTCCACGAATCGCGCACTCCGTGCGCTTCCCACGAG
>JAZBPF010000158.1:0-3734 GCA_036351515.1 Pseudomonadales bacterium
GCGCTCCGGCAGCCCGAGATCCGTGTCCCGGCGCTTGTCCGTGCGGCGATCCTCGTAGTGCCGGTACACGCAGGTGCACCGGCCCGGCGTCGCGCAGCCCTCGAGGGGCAGGAGCGGTGCCTCCTCCGACAGGAAGCGCGTGCCGGCGAGCTCCCGGGCCCGCTCGCAGCTGCCGCCGCGACCCGGGACCACCTCCACTCCGTGGAACAGGTTCTGGAGCGGTGCCTCTCCCGCAACGCCCCGGCCGCCCCCCATCCATCGGCGAGCCATGCCTCGTACCTCGCTGTGCTCCGTTTCGACCCTGGACGAGGCGCCCTCGACCCGGCGCGCCCCGAGCGGCATTCCGTAACGGCATGCCGACGGCCTGAGCCTGCCACAGTCTCGGGGCGGGGTGTGAATCGCAGGTAAACCATTCGTCGTATGACGCCGTCGTGACCGCTCCGCGACGGCCCTGTCGTGCCGCCCGGGCTCGGGGTAAGGTCCGGCCTGTCGCGGGGAGACCCGGCCAGGGGGCCGGCGTCGCGCGTCCGGGGCCGGAGGGGACATGCGCTGTCACGAGGTGGACTACGAGATCATCGGCAACGACCTGCAGATGGTGGAGGTCGAGCTGGACCCGCAGGAGACCGTGATAGCCGAGGCGGGGGCCATGAACTACCTCGAGGACGGCATCGTCTTCGAGGCGAAGATGGGGGACGGCAGCGAAGCGGGGGAGGGGTTCTTCGGCAAGCTCGTGAACGTGGGCAAGCGCATGGTCACGGGCGAGTCCCTGTTCATGACCCACTTCACCAACACGGGTCCCGTGAAGCGCCGGGCCGGCTTCGGGGCGCCCTATCCGGGCCACGTCATCGACCTGAACCTCGCGGAGCACGGCGAGCGGGTCTACTGCCAGAAGGACGCCTTCCTCTGCGCGGCCCTCGGCACCCGAATCGGCATCGCCTTCAATCGGCGCCTCGGGGCCGGCTTCTTCGGCGGCGAGGGCTTCATCCTGCAGAAGCTCGAGGGCGACGGCATGGTCTTCCTCCACGCCGGCGGTGCCATCGTCCGCAAGGAACTGCGCGGTGAGACGCTGCGGGTGGACACGGGCTGCCTCGTGGCCTTCACGGACGGTATCGACTACGACATCGCCCGGGCCGGCAACCTCAAGTCCATGCTCTTCGGTGGCGAGGGTCTGTTCCTCGCGACGCTGCGGGGACACGGGACGGTGTGGCTGCAGAGCCTCCCGTTCTCGCGCCTGGCGGACCGGATCCTCGCGAACGCGCCCTCCGAGGGCGGCAAGCAGACCGGGGAGGGCTCGGCCCTCGGTTCGATCTACCGCATGATCGACGGCCAATGAACGCGCCGCGGGGACGGCAGGGGAGGAACGCACCGTGAACACCACGCGACCGGAACGCGGACCCGTCGACAAGGAGGCCCTGCGGCGGAAGTACCGCGAGGAGCGCGACAAGCGCCTGCGCCCGGACGGCAACGCCCAGTACCTGCGCATCGAGGACCGGCTCTCGCACTACCTCGACGACCCCTACACGCCGGTGGTCGAACGCGCGCCCGTGCACGACCACGTCACCTTCGCCTTCGTCGGCGGCGGCTTCGCCGGCCTCGTGACCGGCGCGCGGCTCGTGGAGGCCGGGATCCGGGACGTGCGCATCGTCGAGAAGGGCGGCGACTTCGGCGGGACCTGGTACTGGAACCGCTACCCCGGCGCCCAGTGCGACACGGCCTCCATGGTCTACATGCCCCTGCTCGAGGAGACGGGGCACAGGCCGAGCGAGAAGTACGCGCACGCCCCGGAGATCCTCGAGCACTGCCGCCACATCGGCCGTCACTACGGTCTCTACGAGCACGCCCTGTTCCACACGGAGGTGGAGGACGTCTCCTGGGACGCCGAGCGATCCTGCTGGCTCGTGCGCACGAACCGCGGCGACGCCTTCACCGCGCAGTTCCTGGGCATGGGCACGGGGCCCCTGCACGTGCCGAAGCTGCCCGGCATCCCCGGCCTCGAATCCTTCCGCGGCCACTCCTTCCACACGAGCCGCTGGGACTACGCCTACACGGGAGGCGATCCCTCCGGCGCGCCGCTGGAGAAGCTCGCGGACAAGCGCGTGGCGATCGTCGGCACCGGGGCCACGGCCGTGCAGTGCGTTCCGCACCTCGCCCGCACCGCCAAGGCGCTCTACGTCTTCCAGCGCACGCCGTCCTCCGTGGACGTGCGGGACAACCGGCCCATCGACCCGGACTGGTTCGCCTCCATCGCCACGCCGGGCTGGCAGCAGCGGTGGCTCGAGAACTTCACGGAGAACCAGGCCGGGGGCAACGCCGCCGAGGACCTCGTGCAGGACGGCTGGACGGACCTCGCGCGGCGGATCCGCGAGCGCATCCTCGAGCTGCCGCCGGAGCAGCGGACGCCGGAGGGGATGCTGGCCGCCTGGGAGGACTCGGACTTCGAGAAGATGGAGGAGATCCGTGCCAGGGCGGAGGCGATCGTCGAGGACCCTGGCACGGCGGAGGCCCTGAAGGCCTGGTACCGCCAGCTGTGCAAGCGCCCGTGCTTCCACGACGAGTACCTGCAGGCCTTCAACCGCCCGAACGTCCATCTCGTCGACACGGACGGGCAGGGCGTCGAGCGCATCACGGAGACCGGCGTCGTCGTCGCCGGGGTCGAGTACGAGGTCGACTGCATCATCTACGCCTCGGGCTTCGAGGTGGGCACGCCCTGGGTGCAGCGTTCCGGCTTCGATCTCACGGGTCGCGACGGCGTGAAGCTCTCGGAATACTGGGCTGAGGGCATGCGCACGAAGCACGGGACCCACGTGCACGGCTTCCCGAACGCGTTCATCGTCCAGCCGACCCAGGGCGCGAACCTCATCTCCAACGTGCCCCACAACCTCACGGAGGCGGGCCGGACCATCGCCGCCATCGTCCGCCATGCCCTCGACCGCGGCGCCCGTGAGGTGGAGGTCACGAGGGAGGCCGAGGACGCCTGGCTCGAGCTCCTGCTCTCCGGCGGCGGGCGCATGCTCGGCTCTCCGGACTGCACTCCCGGCTACTACAACAACGAAGGCCAGGACCCGGGACCGGCGGCGCGCTACAACGTCGGCTATCCGGAGGGTCCGTCGGCCTACTTCCGCTACCTCGACCGCTGGCGCAGCAGTGGCGAGTTCGAGGGCCTCGAGTTCCGCTGAGTTCGACGCGGACTCGCTTCTGCCTCCCGCCGCTCGCCCCTCTGTCGTCCGGTTGGCGATCGCCGGTTTGCGTGCATCCGCTCCGGTCTCTAGCGTGAGACGCAGGAGGTGACGATGTTCGAATCGATCGATCCCACGACCGAGCAACCGTTCCATCGCGTCGAGCTCGACGCGCCGGAGGCGGTCGAGCGCAAGCTGGAGACCGGCTTCGAGGCCTGGCGGCGCTGGCGCCGCCGGTCCTTCGCCGAGCGCGCGGAGGCCGTGCGCGCACTGGCCACGTCGCTCCGTGGCGACCGCGAGCGCCTCGCGCGGCTCATGGTGCGGGAGATGGGCAAGCCCGTCCTCGAGGCGCGCGGCGAGGTCGACAAGACCGCCTGGTGCTACGAGCACTACGCGGAGCACGCGGAGTCCTACCTCGCGCCGGTCGAGCTCGGGTCCGATGCGAGCCGCAGCTACGTGCAGCACCTGCCGCAGGGCCCCGCCTTCGGGATCCTGCCGTGGAACGATCCGCTCTGGCTGTCCTCGCGGGTGGCCGCTCCCGCGCTCATGGCGGGCAAC
>JAZBPF010000159.1:0-3418 GCA_036351515.1 Pseudomonadales bacterium
CTCAGAGCTGGAAGATCAGCCCCAGCTTCGTCATGCGCCCGAAGGCACTGTGCGTGTACGGGTCGTAGTTGAGGTCCGTCTGGGCGCGCGGAGGCTCCTCGTCGAACAGGTTGAAGACGGAGAGGTTCAGGGTCAGCCGGTTCTCCACCAGCGCCAGGTTGTAGGTGAGATCCACGGTGAGCATCTCGTCGATGGTCTGGAGCGCGGCGATGGCGCTCTCGTCCTCGTACTCGCCCCAGTAGCGGGCCGTGACCGTGGCCCGGTGTCGGCCGCGGCTCCACTTCCCGAACACGTTGCCCTGCAGGTCGACGATCGGGGTCAGGGTGTTGCGGTTGTCGTTCAGGTTGCCGGCGAAGTCCCCCCCGGCGCCGACCACGATCCCGGTGATGTTGCGGAAGTCGTCCACGTCGTACTCGATGGTGTGCGTGCCCTGGGTGCCGAGGGTGAGCGCGCCCAGCGTCGTCTCCCAGTCGTACTGGGCGAGCCAGTCGATGCCGGAGGTCGTGATGTCGCCCCCGTTGACGTAGTTGATGCGGACCCGCTGCAGGTTGGCGACCGTCTCGGCGGCGCCGGGCTGGAAGACGATCTGTTCGCCGAGCTGATCGCAGACCGTCGTGCCGACCCCCGCGCCGCCGGCCGTGCAGCCGTTCGCCGAGAAGGCGCTGACGATGGCGTTGAAGTCCTCCACCTGGAGCGGGTCCTGGAAGTCGAAGCGCCAGTAGTCGAGGGAGCCGTAGAAGTTCCCGGGCTCGAAGATGATGCCGAGGTTGGAGGCCACAGCGGTCTCCGGCTCGAGGTCCGGGTTGCCGAAGGTGTCCACGGCCTTGAAGGCGGCGGCGGGGCCGACGAACTGCAGGGAGGTTCCGCGGCCCTCGAGGAACGGTTGCGGGGGGCCGCGGAAGGTGGTCGACACCGAGCCCCGGAGCACGACGCTGTCCGTGGCCTGGAAGCGGAGCGCGAGCTTCGGATCCAGGGTGTTGCCCACGGTCTCGCCGTAGTCCTCGAAGCGCAGGGCGAGCTGGGCGTCCAGGCGCTCGGTGAGCGGCAGGGCCAGCTCCGCGAAGGCGCCGTAGATGGTCCGCTGCGTCCCGGCCGGGACCGTGGCCGCCAGGAAGGCGAAGAGGCCCGTGTCCTGGGTGAGCGTCGAGGTCGTGCAGTCGAGGGTGTCGGTGTTGCCCAGCGTGACGGAGGCCGGATCGTTGAAGGGACACGGGTTCACGGTCACGTCGTTCAGGTCGGACGGATCCAGGGTGAACTCCTCGTCCCGCGCCTGCAGGCCGAAGGCCCAGCCGACCCGGCCTCCCGCCAGTTCGATCGGGAGCTGGCCGTCGAAGGTGGCGTCGAAGACGAGCAGTTCGTCCGTGATGGTCGTGCTCAGATCGTCCACCAGCCAGGGGAAGAGCGCCTCGTTCATCGCGACGAGGTCCGGATTCGCGTTCGGGTTCGTGGCCCCGGTGACGGCGGAGACGGCGGTCGCGTTGGAGAAGGGCGTGTAGTACATGCAGTCGCCCACGCCCGGCGCACCGGTGGCGGGATCGCAGTTCGGCCCGCCGAGGCCGTCCAGCGCGAAGGCCATGCGTTCGACGTACATGTCGGGACCGCTGGTCGAGCGCTCGCGCCGGGACCAGCTCAGGGCCACGTCGAAGCCGAGTTCGCCGTCGAAGAGCGTGCCCTTGAGGCCTGCGGCGATCCGCGCGGTGTCCGTCTCGCGGGTTCCGTCCTCCGGCTCGCCGAGGAAGCCGCCGTAGCCGGTCATGCGGGTCTGCGTGAACACGCCCGCGCCGTCCGGCAGCAGGCCGGGGTAGGTGGCCTCGAAGTCCTGCAGGCCCGGATGGTCGGGCGCGACGTAGCGGTCCGGTCCGAAGAGGGACTGGGGCGGATAGGACGGCGACGTGTTCCAGTCCGGCATGTCCATGCGCGCGTACAGCGCCTCGGCGTGGAGCTCGACGGTCTCCGTGAGCGCGTAGTTGAGCTCCCCGAAGGCCCGGTAGGTGTCCTGCTCCTCGATGAGGTTGTCGTACTGCGTGAACTGGAAGAAGCAGCTCGTGGTGGCGCCCCCGGTGAAGGGGTTGCCGGCCACGGTTCCGCCCACGGTGGTGCACTCCGGATCGGCGAAGCTGCCCGCGAGGTTCGGGGCGAAGACTCCCGGCGCAGCCTCGACCGCCGGGATCACGGTGCCCGGCTGACCGATGCTCGAATAGCCGCCCTGGGGGTTCGCGGCGAGCGGCTGGATCGCCCAGTCCCGGTCCGGGATCGTCAGCTTGCTGCGCCGGTCGTACTCGATCGCGCCCATGGCGCGGAGCCGCTCGTTGCCACCGCCGAAGATGGCCCCGAGCTGGTACTCCCCGTCCGACTCCTCGAGGTACTGGCCCGACGCGCGGAGCTCGACGCCCTCGAAGTTGTCGCGCGTGATGAAGTTGGTCACGCCGGCGATGGCATCCGAGCCGTAGAGCGCGGCGGCGCCGTCCTTGAGCACCTCGATGCGGCCGATGGCGATGGAGGGTACGGCGCTGATGTCGACGCCGATGGATGGCGTGGCCACGTGCCGGCGGCCGTTGATCAGGACCAGGGTCCTGGAGGAACCGAGCCCCCGGAGGTTGATGGTGGCGGCGCCCTCGTTGCCCTGACCCCCCGACGCGTTGAACTGGTTGGTCTCGCCGATGTTGCCGTTGGCGATGTTCAGGTTGCGGACCATCTCGGTGATCGTCGGGTTGCCGACGTCGTCGAGATCGGCCCGGCTCAGGACGTCCACGGGCAGGGCGGCATCCTGCGGCGTGCCGCGGATGAAGGAGCCGGTGACGACGACTTCCTCGACGGTGCTGTCTGCGGGGGCCGCGAACGCGGCGGGCACGGCGGTGGAGCAGGCGGCGCACGCGGCGACCGCCCGGCGCAGGCGTGATCGGATCATGATGTTCCCCTCTGCGGTCGGTGGAGCCGACGAGCGAGCGGAGCGCCTCCGATTGCGCGCTTCTTCTACTTCTACTGTCTCCCGCCCGACGCGGCGGGGGAGGGGAGCCACGACGCGCGGCTCGGCCACGGCTGCGTGGGCCGGCCCCTGCCTCTCCCTCGTCCCCGCGCCGACGGTTTCCCGCGGCGCTTCGACCGTCAAGCGAGGTGGGAGATCTCGCACGCGCTCGTCGCCGGCTGTACGGAACGCGTTCCGACGCGCGGCGCGGGTTGACATCCCAGAGGCCATTTCGGATGCTTCGGAAGCCTTCGCGATTTCTACCGCGCGACGTTCGGGGGCTCGAGAGGAGCGAACGTCCGGTGTCTTCGCCGTTCCGCCGACCCGTCACGGGTCGCGGAGTCCGTGGCCAGGGGCGTCGTGGGGAACGCAGCCGAAGGGCCGGGCGCCAGGGTCGTGGCGCGCGTGCTCGTCTCTCCCCGCCTCGTTCGTCAGATCCGGTATCCATTCCAC
>JAZBPF010000160.1:0-2606 GCA_036351515.1 Pseudomonadales bacterium
CGAACTGGCGCGGGAACGTCGGCGCTTCGGATACCGACGCCTGCATGTGCTGCTGCGCCGAGAGGGCGTCGAGGTGAACCGCAAGCGCGTGCAGCGCATCTACGTCGAGGAGAAGCTGCACGTCCGCCGCCGGGGCGGCCGCAAGCGGGCGCTCGGCAGCCGGGCGCCGATGGCCGTGCCGAACGTCCCGAACGCGCGCTGGTCGATGGACTTCGTGCACGATCAGATGACCGACGGCCGGCGGTTCCGGATCCTCACCGTGGTCGACGACTGCACCCGCGAGTGCCTGGCGCTGATCCCGGACACCTCGATCTCGGGCGTCCGCGTGGTCCGCGAACTCGACGCGATCATCGCCCGGCGCGGCCCGCCGGCTGCGATCGTCACCGACAACGGCACGGAGTTCACTTCGAATGCCGTGCTGGGCTGGACGGACGCCCGCGGCGTCGCCTGGGAATACATCCAGCCCGGCAAGCCGGTGCAGAACGCCTTCGCGGAGAGCTTCAACGGCCGGCTGCGGGACGAGCTATTGAACGAGACCCTGTTCCGGTCGCTGCACCACGCCCGGAGCCTCCTCGAAGCCTGGAGGCGCGACTACAACGCCGTCCGCCCGCACTCTCGGCTCGGATGGCTCACCCCGCAGGAGCACGCCCGCCGCCTCGCCGGCGGGCTTGAAGCCGACGGCGACAGGCCGTCAGATCAGGCTCGGATTCCGGTTACGGCTGGATGAGGGATGGGGGTCACGTCACCGGTCGAGTTCCGGGAGCGGGCGGTTCAGATGGTCGTCGACCATCTCGACGGCTATCGCAGCCTGACGGCGGCGGTGCGCGGCATCGCGCGGAAGCTGGGGTGCTCCCCGGACAGTCTGCGGGTCTGGTAAGAGCAGGCCCTGCGCGACGCCGGCCGGGAAGCCGGGCCGACCAGTGCGGACAAGGCCCGCATCAAGGATGCTGGAACGCGAGGTGCGGGAGCTGCGCCAGGCGAACGAGATCCTGAAGAAGGCCAGCGCCTGTTTCGCCCAGGGCCGAAGGCGTGGCGGCATGGCTTCGAGCCATGCCTGAGGCGCTCGACCGCCCGTTCCGCAAATGACCGCCTTCATCGACGAGTTCCGAGGGGAGTTCGGGGTCGAGCCGATCTGCCGCGTGCTGCCGATCGCCCCGTCCACCTGCCACGCGCGCAAGGCGATCGAGCGGGACCCCTCCCGGGCGTCCGACCGCGCGCGGGGCGACGAAGGGCTGCGGGAGAGGATCGAAAAGGTCTGGTCGGACAACCGCGGGCTCTACGGCGCCCGCAAGGTCCGGCACGCCCTGCGGCGCGAGGGGATCGACGTCGCGCGCTGCACCGTGGAGCGGCTGATGCGCGGGATGGGGCTGAAGGGCGCGGTGCGCGGCAGGAAGGTGGTGACGACGCCCCCCGACACGGCGCAGCCCTGTCCGGAGGACAAGGTCAACCGCGCCTTCCACGCCGATCGGCCGAACCGGCTCCGGGTGTCCGACTTCACCTATGTCCCAGCCTGGTCCGGGACGGTCTACGTCGCCTTCGCGATCGACGTCTTCGCGCGCGCTCGGCGCGGCCTCGAACCGGTGGCGGCGCGCGCCTCGCCGTCGGCTGGCGGGTGTCGACCTCGATGACGACGCAGTTCGTCCTCGACGCGCTGGAGCAGGCGCTCTGGAAGAGAAAGCCGCTTGGGAACAAGAGCTTGATACATCACTCCGACCGCGGGTCACGGTATCTCCCCATCAAGTACGCCGGACGCCTCGCCGACGCCGACATCGACCCTTCGGTCGGGACGGTCGGGGATTCCTACGACGACGCACTCGCGGAGAGCGTGATCGGGCTGTTCAAGACCGAGGTCGTCAAGCGGCTCGGGCCGTGGAGGACCCTGCAGGACGTCGAACGGGAGACCATGCACCGGGTGGACTGGTACAACGAGCGTCGCCTCCCGAGATCGATCGGCTACATGCCGCCGGCGGAGGCCGAACGACGCCACTTCGAACGGGCCGAGCCCGCGAGTGATGTCGCCTGAAGCGACGAACGAAAAGCCCTCCGGGAAAGGCGGGGCGGTTCAGCGGGCATGGCTTCCCGACGCTCATCATGGCGCGCGCCTTTCCGGAGGCGGAGGTCGTCGGCTACGACTTCCACGAGGAGTCCATCGCGGCGGCGAACGCCCACGCGAGGGAGCACGGCGTCCGGAACGTGCGGTTCGAGGTGGCGACGGCGCAGGATTTCCCGGGCCGGGACGACGATCTCGTGACCCGCTTCGACTGCCTGCACGACAGGGGCGACCCGGCGGGCGCCGCGGCCCATGTCCATCGCAGCCTCAGGCCCGGGGGCAGCTGGATGATCGTCGAGCCGCTGGCGGGAGACAGGCTGGCGGACGATCTCACCCCCGTCGGCCGGCTCCACTACGCGGCCTCGACCATGGTCTGCGTGCCGACCGCCCTTGCGCAGGAGCGCCGCGCGGCGCTCGGCGCGCAGGCGGGGGAGGCCTGCCTCGCCGGGGTGATCGCCGAGGGGGGCTTCCGATCCGTGCGCCGGGCCGCCGAGACCCCCTTCGACATGGTGCTGGAGGCCGCCGCCTGACGGCCGCCGCCGGCCGCCCGTCGCGC
>JAZBPF010000161.1:0-8277 GCA_036351515.1 Pseudomonadales bacterium
AGCACGATCACGGGCAGGGCCCAGGGCAGCTGGCTGAAGACCGCGTAGACCACGCCGCCGGTGGCCATGGCCGCGCCGAGGGCGAGGGGCCAGAGCCGTTCGGGCAGGAGCGCCCGGGCGAGCACCGGCCCGATCCCGGTCCCGAGCCCGGCCGCCGCGTAGAGCAGGCCGATGGCCGTCGACGGCGCCTGCGGTGCGAGCGTGGGCGCGATGATCACGAACAGGTAGTAGATGCCGCCGACCCCCACGGTCCAGAGCGCCTTGGTGAGCGCGATCCGGCCGACCGAGGGATGGCCGCGCATGTAGCCCACCCCCTCGGCGATGCCGCGGAGCACGTCCGCCGCGCCGCGGCCGGTGCCCGCGTCCGTCTGCTGCGGGATCACGGTCCGGGCGAGAAAGGCCGCGGAGACGAGGTAGGACGCCGCGTCGATGGCGAACACGGCGCGCACGCCGAGCAGGTCCACGAGCACGCCGCCGATGCCGGCCCCCACGGTCAGGATCGTCGACCAGGTGATCGCGCCGAGGGCGTTCGCCGTGGCGAGTTCCTCCGGGGCGCAGACGTTGGGGGTCGCCGCCGAGCGCGCCGGCTGGAAGGCCGCGCCCACGGTGACCTGCGCCATGGCCAGGAGATAGACCCAGCCGACCCAGCTGCCCGGGCCGATGAAGAGGAAGCCGCAGACGATGCCCGCCCGCAGCAGGTCCGCCGCGATCATCAGCCGCCGGCGGTCCACCCGGTCCACGAGCAGGCCGGCGAAGGGCGAGGCGAGCGCGCTGGGGAGCAGCTTCGCGAGGAACACGAGGCCGAGGGCCAGGGGCGAGTCCGAGAGCGAGGAGACCAGCGCGTAGATCGCGATGGTGTTGCACCAGTCGCCGAAGAGGGAGGCGACGTCGGCCGACCACAGGCGTCGGAAGTTGCCGTTGCGGCGCAGCAGCTCGAGGTAGCCGATCTCCTTCACCTGCCCCCCGATTCCGGCGCCCGTGCCGCGGGTCGCAGTGTACCAGCGCCCGCGGCTCCGACCGTTCGTCGCGTGCAGCCCGGGCCCCCGCGGCGCTGCTTGTGCGCCGCCTGCGACGGACCCATGATCGCGCGCCAGACGACCCCCGCCGCGACGCGGCCGGCATGCACCCGCACCCTCCGGAAGCCAGCTCCCTCCCGATCTCCATCGAGACCCAGCCCGACGACGTGAGCTGCGGGGCCACCTGCCTGCACGCCGTCTACCGCTACTGGGGCGATGCGCTTCCGCTCGAGGAGATCGTCCCGGCCGTACCGAGCCTGCCGGGCGGCGGGACGCTGGCCGTGCACCTCGCGAACCACGCCCTCGAGCGCGGCTACGCGGCGACGATCCACACCTACAACCTGCACCTCTTCGACCCCACCTGGTTCACGGAGCCGGGCGTGGACGTCGCGGACCGGCTGCAGCGCCAGCTCGACTACAAGGGCGGGGACGTGCTCGCCGCCCGCACCGAGGGCTACCTGCGCTTCCTCGAGCTCGGCGGGACCCTGCGCTACGCGGATCTGGACGCGGCGCTCCTGCGTCGCCCGCTGCGCCGGGGCCTCCCGCTCATCACCGGGCTCTGCGCCACCTACCTCTACCGCACGGCCCGCGAGTGGGGCCCGAACGACGACTACGACGACATCCGCGGCGCGCCGTCGGGGCACTTCGTCGTGCTCACGGGCTACCGGAGCGTCGAGCGCCGCGTGGAGATCGCGGACCCGCTGCGCGAGCCGCTCCTGCCCGGACGCCACTACACGGAGTGCATCGAGCGGGTCATCGGCGCCATCATGCTCGGTGTGCTCACGCACGATGCGAATCTGCTGACCATCACGCCCGGCCCGGGGAGGGACCGCCGCCCGTGAGACGCCTGTTCGTCGTCGACAAGCCCGAGGAATGGCCGCTCGCGATCCCCGACGTGGAAGTCGTCGGGGCCCGCGACTACGTGACCGACCCCGCCTGGACCCGCAGCGGCCGCGCGCGGGTCTTCAATCTCTGCCGGTCCTACCGCTACCAGAGCATCGGCTACTACGTCTCGCTCCTCGCCGAGGCGCGCGGGCACCGTCCCTCGCCGTCCCTGGCGACCATCCAGCAGACGCGCTCGCGTCACTTGCTGCGCCTGGCCTCCGAGGACCTCGAGACGCTGATCCAGCGCAGCCTCGGAAGCCTGCAGTCCGAAGAGTTCACCCTGTCGATCTACTTCGGGCGCAACCTCGCCAAGCGCCACGCGGCGCTCGCGACGCGCCTCTACGAGCTCGCGGAGGCGCCCCTGCTGCGGGCGAAGTTCGCGCGCCGGGGCGAGCGCTGGGAGCTGGTCTCGCTGCGGCCCGTGGCCGCGGACGCGATTCCGCCGGAGCACCGGGACTTCGTGGTGCAGGTGGCCTCCGAGTACCTCGCGGGCCACGGCCCGCGCCCCCGGAAGCGGACGCCCGGTCGCTACGACCTGGCGATCCTCGTCGATCCGACGGAGCCGGACCCACCCTCGAACGAGAAGGCCCTCGCGCGCTTCGAGCGGGCGGCCCGGGCCGTGGGCTTCGATCCGGAGCGCATCGGCCGCGAGGACCTCGGCCGCCTCGCGGAGTTCGACGCCCTGTTCATCCGCGCGACCACGGCGGTGAACCACTACACCTACCGCTTCGCCCAGCGGGCCCGGAGCGAGGGCATCGTGGTCATGGACGATCCCGCGTCCATCCTCCGCTGCACGAACAAGGTGTTCCTCTCCGAGCTCCTCGCCCGGCACCGGATCCGCCAGCCGCGCACGCTCATCGTCCACCGCAGGAACGTGGACGAGGTCGTCGCGAAGCTGCGCCTGCCGTGCGTACTCAAGGCGCCGGACAGCGCCTTCTCCCGCGGCGTGCACAAGGTCGAGTCCGACGACGCCCTGAAGGCGCTCGTGCGCGAACTCCTCGACCATTCGGAGCTCATCGTCGCGCAGGAGTACCTGCCGACGCAGTTCGACTGGCGCATCGGGGTCCTCGACGGCGAGCCGCTCTACGTGTGCCGCTACTGGATGGCGAGCCGCCACTGGCAGATCGTCCGGCACGGCGCCGGCGGCCGGAAGGACGAGGGCAACGCCGACACGCTGGCCCTGGACGAGGCCCCGCCGGAGGTGCTGCGCACCGCCCTGCGCGCCGCCCGGCTCATCGGCGACGGCCTCTACGGCGTCGACCTGAAGGAGTCCGACGGGAAGTTCTACGTCATCGAGGTGAACGACAATCCCAGCATCGACGGCGGCGTGGAGGACCGGGCGGACCGCCGCGGTCTCTACGAGCGCGTCATGCGCACCTTCCTTGCCCGCGTGGAGGCCGCCAAGCGCAGCCATGGGTCCTGACCCTGCCGCCCTCTTCTCGATCCACGGGGTCGAGATCGAATACATGATCGTCGACGTCGACGCCCTGGACGTGGAGCCCGTCTGCGACGGCCTCTTCGAGGCCGTCGCCGGGGAGCCGGTCGACGAGATCCCCCGCGGGCCCGTCGCCTGGAGCAACGAGCTCGCCGCCCACGTGCTCGAGCTCAAGACCGCCCATCCGGTTCCGTCCCTCTCCGGGGTGGCGGCGGACCTGCAGGCGTCCGTCGCCGACGCGAACGCACTCCTCGGGGATTTCGGGGCGCGGCTGATGCCGGGCTCCATGCATCCCTGGATGGACCCGCAGCGCGAGCTGCGGCTCTGGCCCCACGGTCAGCGCGACGTCTACCGCGCCTACGACCGGATCTTCGGCTGCCGAGGGCACGGATGGGCGAACCTGCAGAGCGTGCACCTGAACCTGCCCTTCGCCACCGACGCGGAGTTCGTGCGCCTGCACACGGTGCTCCGGCACCTGATGCCGGTCCTGCCGACGCTGGCGGCGTCGTCGCCCGTGGCGGACGGGCGGGAGACCGGCTTCGCCGACTTCCGCATGGAGGTCTACCGGCACAACGCCGACCGCATGCCGGAGATGACGGGGCTGCTCGTCCCGGAGCCCGTGGGCTCCATCGCCGAGTACCGCGAGCGGATCCTCGAGCCGCTCTACCGGGCCCTCGCACCGCACGACCGCGCCGGCGTGCTGCGCCACGAATGGGCGAACTCGCGCGGCGTCATCGCCCGCTTCGAGCGTGACGCGCTGGAGCTGCGCGTGCTCGACGTGCAGGAACGGCCGGCGGCGGACCTCGCCGTCCTGGCCCTGATCGTCGCCGTGCTCCGGGCCCTCGCCGAGGAGCGCTTCGCCCCGGCGTCCGCGCTCCTCGCCCTCGACACGCGGCGCCTCGCGGCCCTGTGCTTCGACGCGATCCGCGAGGGCGACGCCCTGCGCATCGACGACGCGACCTGGCTCGGCACCTTCGGGCTGCCGGCGCGCCGCACCTGGGCCCGGGACTTCTGGGGCGCGCTCCTCGACCGCTGCGACGATCTGCTCGCCGCCTCCGGCGTGGACCTCTCGCCCGCGGAGACGATCCTCGACCGCGGGACCCTCGCGTCCCGCCTGCGGGCCGCGCTGGGCCCGCCTCCGCCCGCGGAAGGCGCCCCGGGGGCGGCACCGCCGCCCTGGCCCCGCGACCGGCTCCGCGCGGTCTGGCGCGACCTCGCCGACTGCCTGGCGGAGGACCGCCCCTTCGAGGGCGTCTGAGGCGCGTCGTGGCTGCGTCCTCCGCGCTCGCCTGCGTCGTGTCCTGCGAGCACGCCACGAACCAGGTGCCGGCGGCGTACCGCTCCTGCTTCGCGGATCCGGCTGGACAGGCGCGGCTCGCGAGCCATCGGGGCTGGGATGCGGGCGCGGCCGACCTCGCCCGGGCCCTCGCGCACCGGCTGGACGCCCCGCTCCACCTCGCGCGGGTCAGCCGCCTGGTCGTGGACGCGAACCGCTCGCCGCGTCACCCGCGGCTGCACGACGCCCCGATCCGCGCCCTGCCCGCCCCCGAGCGCGCGCGCCTCGTCGCGCGCTACCACCAACCCCACGTGGAGGCGGTCGCCGCGTCCGTGGCCGACGCCCTCGCGACCCGCGCCGAGGTGCTGCACCTCTCCGTGCACAGCTTCACGCCCGTACTCGACGGCCAGGTCCGACGGGTCGATCTCGGACTGCTCTACGACCCGGCCCACGGTCGCGAGGGCGCCCTCGCGGCCCGCTGGGGCGCGTCCCTCGCCCGGGCGACGGGCCTGCGCGTGCGCCGCAACCAGCCCTACCGGGGTCGGGACGACGGCCTGACGCGCACGCTCCGGCGTCGCTTCGGCCCGCGCTACGCCGGGATCGAGCTCGAGGTGAACCAGGCCCTGCTCGTGAACGAGCGCGTCCCGGCCGCGCTGCGCCGCATCCTGGGCGACACCCTGGCGGCACTCCTCGCGGCCCCGGACCACGCGCCGAACGCCTGAGCCTGCTTCAGCCGTCGTTCATCCGCCCCCCGGGAGACTGCACGGCAGCCCGGTGCCGGTCATAATCGGCGCCGTTCCCACCCGCCGAGAGGGACCCGACCATGCGTGCAACCCAGTACCTGCCCGCGCTCGCTGCCGTGCTCTGCCTCGCCGTCGCCGCGCCGGGCGCCGCCGCCGCGTCCGCGACGGAGATCGAGACCCGCGCCGACGCCGCCATCGAGCGTCTCGCGGAAACCGCCCCGGAAGCCCGCGAGCTCATGCGCAAGGCCACCGGCGTGCTCGTGTTCCCGCGCGTGATCAAGGTGGGCATCGGTGTCGGCGGCGAGTACGGCGAGGGCGTGCTCCGCGTGAACGGCGAGAGCGTCCAGTACTACAGCACGGCCTCCGGCTCCTTCGGCTTCCAGCTCGGCGCCGTCGCCAAGGCGCAGTTCATCCTGTTCATGACCGAGCAGGCGCTCGCGGACTTCCGCGCCGCGCAGGGCTGGGAGGTCGGCGTGGACGGGAGCGTGACGCTCGTGAAGATCGGCACCGGCGGCTCCATCGACACCACGACCGGCCGCGACCCGGTGATCGGCTTCGTGCTCGCCGACCGCGGGCTCATGTACGACCTGTCGCTCGCCGGGACCAAGATCACGCCCATCGAACGCGAGTGACGCACAGCCGGGGGAGAGAGGGGGATCCATGAGCGACGACTTCGACCTGACGGGCAAGGTGGCCCTGATCACGGGCGGCAGCCGGGGCCTCGGCCGGGAGATGGCCCTGGCCTTCGCGCAGCGCGGGGCGCGCCTCGCCATCGCCAGCCGCAAGCGGGAGCAGTGCGAGGCGACGGCGGAGGAGCTCCGGGCCCTCGGCGCCGAGTGCTTCGCCACGGCCTGCCACGTGGCCGACTGGGCGCAGTGCGACGCGCTGGTCGAGGCCGTCTACGGGCACTACGGGCGCGTCGACGTGCTCGTGAACAACGCCGGCATGTCGCCGCTCTACCCGTCCCTGCCGGAGGTCACCGAGGCGCTCTTCGACAAGGTGATCGGCGTGAACCTCAAGGGGCCCTTCCGCCTCATGGCGAACGTGGGCGCACGCATGGCCGAGGGCGACGGCGGCTCGATCGTGAACGTCTCGAGCATCGCCTCCGTGCAGCCGAGTCCGCACGCGGAGCCCTACGGCGCGGCCAAGGCGGGGCTGAACGCGCTCACCGCCAGCTTCGCCTGGGCCTTCGGGCCGAAGGTGCGGGTGAACGCGATCCTCGCGGGCCCCTTCCTCACGGACATCTCGAAGGCCTGGGACATGGAGGCCTTCGAGGAGCGCGCGAAGAGCACGATCCCTCTCGGTCGTGGCGGCAACCCCGAGGAGATCGTCGGCGCGGCGCTCTACTTCGCCTCCTCCGCCTCGAGCTACACCACCGGCGCCCTGCTGCGCGTGGACGGCGGTTCGCGCTGATGCGCGGCGCCCTCGCGGGCCTGCTCCTCGCCGCCGGCGCGAACGCGACCGCGGCGAGCGTCGACGGCTGCTGGCTCGTGGAGGGCGCCGACGGCGTCGTCGAGCTGCGCAGCGAGGCGGGCGTGGTGAACGGCCGCCTCGTGGGCCTCGCCGATCCCCTGTTCCGGGAGGGCGAGGAAGGCGCGACACCGGGCGCCGTGCGCACCGATCGGGAGAACGGCGACCCGGTGTTGCGCGAGCGTCCGCTGCCGGGGCTCCTGCTCGTCGAGGGTCTCGTGCGCGACGGCTCCCGCTGGGAGGACGGGCGCATCTACGATCCGGAGTCGGGTCGCACCTACTCCGTGCGCGCCGAACTCGAGGACGACGGGCGCCTGCGGATCCGCGGCTACGTCGGCACGCCGCTCCTCGGACGCACGACGCACTGGCTCCCCGCCTCCGCCGATCCGGAAACCGCACGGCGGCTGCTCGGGGGCACGGCTCCCTGGCTGCCCCCCTCCGTGGAGACGCGCTGCGGGCTCTGAGGCCGGACTCAGTCCACGAGCAGCTGGGCGCGCAGCGCCGCCAGGTCCTCCTCGTCCACGGCCAGGACGTCACGGAGATAGGCGTCGACGGAGCCGTGTTCTTCCTCGATGGCCTCGAGAGCGCTCGCGAGGTAGGCCGGATCGGATTCGAGCAGGGGCGCGACCGTAGCCGGCGGCAGCTGACGCAGGAAGGCCCAGGGTGAATCCTCGGACGGCGCCTCCCCGTCCTGCGGCGTGAAGGCGGCCGCGTAGTCCACGAGGTCGTCCGACAGCGCGTAGTCCGCGAGGATGGTCTTCCGCGGCACGCCGAGCGCACTCAGCACCAGCGCGGCAGCGACGCCGGTGCGGTCCTTGCCCGCCGAGCAGTTGAAGACCAGCGGCGTCTCGCCCTCCGCCAGGCGATCGAACAGTTCCCGGTAGGCGGGCGCGTGCGCCCGCGGCAGGTCCCGGTAGAAGCCGGCCATGGCATCGCGCATGGTCTCGGGCGTCACGTTGCCGGAGGCGAAGACCTCGCGCAGCGCGCTCGAGTCGTTCGCCCCGCTGTAGGAACGCGCCAGATAGACGGGCTCGTCCACGGCCCAGGCCGTCGGTTCCTCGATGCGCTCCTCGTTCGAGCGCAGATCGAGCAACACCTCCACGTCCAGGCCGTCGAGCCAGGCGTAGTCGGCCTCCGTGAGGCCGACCATGGTGCCCGAGCGGTAGAGTCGTCCCCAGCGGACCTGACGGCCGTCCTCGGTCGTGTAGCCACCCAGGTCGCGGAAGTTGCGTCCACCCTCGAGCGGCAGGACCCGCCGCGCCGCGAACCTTCCGCCGGCGCGCTCGCCGTGGGGCACCACGGCGAACCAGCGCGCGTCCCGGTCCTCGAGCACGGACTCCTCGTCCGTGAGGGCAGCCTCGCGGAGTTCCATGGCGTCGAACTCGCCGGACGTACCGACGTACAGGTCCACGGGGCTGCCCGGGGGTTCCACGGTCCAGCGCACGCGCACGG
>JAZBPF010000162.1:0-2345 GCA_036351515.1 Pseudomonadales bacterium
CGACCTCGACAAGGTCGCCGAGCTGCTCACGCTCTCGATCCGCCTCGACGTGCCCCTCGTCGCCGCCGGCGACGTGCACCTCCACGACCCGTCCCGCAAGCCGCTCCAGGACGTGCTCACGGCGATCCGCCTCGGCCGGCCAGTCGCGGAACTCGGCCGCGCCGCCCAGGCGAACCGGGAGCGCTGCCTGCAGCCGCTGACCGTGCTCCGGGAGCGCCACCCGCCGGAGCTCCTCGCCGAGAGCGTCGCCATCGCCGCGCGCTGCGACTTCTCCCTCGACGAGCTCCGCTACGAGTATCCCGAGGAGCTCGTCCCGCCGGGCCGGACGCCGGCGCAGCACCTGCGCGACCTCACCCTCGCCGGCGCCGGACGCCGCTGGCCCGAGGGCCTGCCCGACGCCGTGGCCGAGCAGGTCGAGCGCGAGCTCGCGCTGATCGAGGACCTCGCCTACGAGTACTTCTTCCTCACGGTCCACGACGTCGTCGCCTTCGCCCGCAGCCGCGGCATCCTCTGCCAAGGCCGCGGCTCCGCGGCGAACTCCGCCGTCTGCTACTGCCTCGGCATCACGGAGGTGGACCCGGCGCGCACGAGCCTGCTCTTCGAGCGCTTCATCTCGAAGGAACGGGGCGAGCCCCCGGACATCGACGTCGACTTCGAGCACCAGCGCCGCGAGGAGGTGATCCAGTACATCTATCGCAAGTACGGCCGCGACCGCGCCGCGCTGGCGGCGACGCTCATCACCTACCGCCCGAAGAGCGCGATCCGCGACGTCGGCAAGGCCCTCGGCCTCGATCCCACGCTCGTGGACCGGCTCGCGAAGTCCATGGCCTGGTGGGAGAAGCGCGACGAGCTTCTCGAGCGCTTCGCCGCCGCCGGCGTGGATCCGGCGAGCCCCCTGATCGGGCGCTTCGCCGCCCTCGTGCACGAGCTCCTCGGCTTTCCGCGGCACCTCTCCCAGCACGTCGGGGGGTTCGTGATCTCCCGCGGGCCCCTCGCCCAGCTCGTGCCCGTGGAGAACGCCGCCATGGAGGACCGCACGGTCATCCAGTGGGACAAGGACGACCTCGAGGCCCTCGGCCTGCTCAAGGTCGACGTCCTCGCCCTCGGCATGCTCTCGGCGATCCGCCGCACCCTGGAGCTCGTCTCCGCCTTCCGCGGTGAGCCCGTCACCGTCGCCGACGTCCCGCCGGAGGACCCGGAGACCTACACCATGCTCCAGCGCGGCGACTCCGTGGGCGTCTTCCAGGTCGAGTCCCGGGCGCAGATGGCCATGCTCCCGCGCCTGAAGCCCGCCTGCTTCTACGACCTCGTGGTGGAAGTGGCCATCGTCCGCCCGGGGCCGATCCAGGGCGACATGGTCCATCCCTACCTGCGCCGCCGGCAGGGCCTGGAGCCGGTCGAGTACCCGAACGAGGCGGTCCGCGAGGTGCTCGAGCGCACCCTCGGCGTGCCCATCTTCCAGGAGCAGGTGATCAAGCTCGCCATGGTCGCCGCCGGCTTCTCCGGCGGCGAAGCCGACGCCCTGCGCCGGGCCATGGCCGCCTGGCGACGCAAGGGCGGCCTCGAGCACTTCCACGACAAGCTCGTCGACGGCATGCGCGCCCGCGGCCACGACGCCGCCTTCGCCGAGCGCGTCTTCGCGCAGATCCGCGGCTTCGGCGAGTACGGCTTCCCCGAGTCCCACGCCGCGAGCTTCGCCCTGCTCGTCTACGTCTCCGCCTGGCTCAAGCGCCACGAGCCCGCCGCCTTCTGCGCGGGCCTCCTGAACAGCCTGCCCATGGGCTTCTACTCCGCCTCGCAGTTGATCCAGGACGTGCGCCGCCACGGCGTCGAGGTGCGCCCCGTGGACGTCCGCGCGAGCAGCTGGGACCACGGCCTCGAGACCTCCACGGAGAGCCCGGGGCCCGGCACGGGCCCGGACCCCATGGGCTACCGCCACCGCCGCCAGCAGGGCGCGATCCGCCTCGGCTTCCGCCAGGTCACGGGCTTCAAGGAGGCCGCCGCCGAGCGCATCGTCGCCGCCCGCGAAGCCGGCCCCTTCCGCTCCGTCGAGGACCTCGCCCGCCGCGCCCGCCTCGACGCCGGCGACCTCCAGCGCCTCGCCCGCGCCGGCGCCCTCGCCCCCCTCGCCGGCCACCGCCACCAGTCCCACTGGGAAGCCGCTGCCGTGCGTCCCGATCCGGCCCTGTGGGCTGATCTCCCAGACAATCCCGATGTCGACGCCCCCCCTGTGGGAGCCGGCTTCAGCCGCGATCTTGCACGGCGATCGCCGAGTCGATCGCGGCTGAAGCCTGCTCCCACAGGGGGGGCGTCGACATCGGGATTGTCTGGGAGATCAGCCCACA
>JAZBPF010000163.1:0-3780 GCA_036351515.1 Pseudomonadales bacterium
AGCTCGAAGGTCGCGAGCCCGATGACGGCGCCGCTGAAGAGCAGTTCGAAGAGCATCGGGAAGGCGCCGTTCATCGTCACCCCCTCAATCGGTCGTCAGCACGAAGGTCCCGTCCCGCGCGGTCTCGTTGACCACCGCATCGACGAGGAAGCGCGTCTCCGGCAGCGGCGGGTCGGCGCTCGGGGCCCCGGCGCGCAGGGCCGAGCCGAGGGCGCGGAACACGAGCACGGACTTGCGCCAGTTCGGCACGATCGCCCGCTGGGACACGGAGTCCATGCGCCGGCGCCGCACCTCGTGGCCGATCTCGGCGTAGATGAGCCGCGCCGCGTGGATGCCCGGCCTGCAGGCCGGCGGCAGCGCCGCGATCCCGCCGACGGCGCGGTCGTAGAGCGCCGAGGCCTCCGCGAGGAGTCGTTCCAGCACCGTGCCCAGTTCCGGACGGAACTGCGGCTCCGCGAGCCAGGCCTCCGGGTCCACGCCGGCCTCGCGCAGCCAGGCGGCGGGCAGATAGAGCCGGCCCATGCGCGCGTCCTCGCCCACGTCGCGGGCGACGTTGGAGAGCTGCATGGCGACCCCGAGGTCGCAGGCGCGGGCCACCGTGTCGGCGGCCCGGCCGCCCATGACGCAGGTCATCATCGCGCCCACGGTCGCCGCGACCCGGGCGCAGTAGGCCCGCAGTTCCGGGAAGGTCTCGTAGCGTCGCCCCTCCGCGTCCCAGCGCATGCCCTCGAGGAGCCCCTCGGGCAGGGCCCGGGGCACGCCGTAGCGGGCCACGATCGCGGCGAAGGCGCGGTCCTCGGGCTCCGGCAGCGGATCCCCTGCATAGGCCCGACGCAGGCGCTCCGCGAGGCGGTCGATGGCGTCGTCGGCCCGCGCGTCGTCGTCCACCACGTCGTCCACCACGCGGCAGAAGGCGTAGAGGGACGTGGCCGCCTCGGCCATGTCGTCGGGGAGCAGGAAGGACGCCGCGTAGAAGGAACGGGAACCGTTGCGCAGGCGCGCGCGGCACGCGGCCACGTCCGCCGGATCCGGCGGCGGGCACTCCGGGAACGGCGGTTCAGGCAGGGACGCGCGCATCCGGAACCACTTCGTCGAGCACGCGGGCCGTGGACAGCACGCCGGGGAGCCCGGCACCGGGATGGGTGCCGGCGCCCACGAGATAGAGCCCTTCCACCTCCTCGCTGCGGTTGTGGGGACGGAACCAGGCGCTCTGCGTGAGGATCGGCTCGAGACCGAAGCCCGCGCCGCGCCAGGACAGCAGCCGGTCCCGGAAGTCGAGCGGCGTCATGAT
Organism: Pseudomonadales bacterium; assembly: GCA_036351515.1. Classification (GTDB taxonomy): domain Bacteria; phylum Pseudomonadota; class Gammaproteobacteria; order Pseudomonadales; family Azotimanducaceae; genus JAZBPF01. The sequence goes on from JAZBPF010000163.1 coordinate 1,292, forward strand.
CCGGGAGGTCGCGAGCGAATCCGAGAGCCCCGGCAGCACGGTCTCCTCGAGATGCGCCTCGATCCGCTTGCGGTAGCGCTCCCCCTCCACGGTCCAGTCGACGTCGCCCTCGAGGTTCGGCACCGGCGAGAGCACGTAGAAGGCGTCGCAGCCCTCGGGCGCGAGGCTCGTATCCGTCGCCGTGGGCCGGTGCAGGTAGAGACTGAAGTCGTCGGCGAGCACCTTGCGGTGGAAGATGTCGTCGAGGAGCCCCTTGTAGCGCGGGCCCATCATGATCATGTGGTGCGGCACGTCCGGGTACTGGCGCTTCGTGCCGAAGTACCAGACGAACAGTCCCATGGAGGAGCGCGAGCGCGCGAGCTTGCGGTCCGTCCAGCGCCGCCGCGGACGCCCGGGGAGGAGTTCCTTGTAGGTCCAGGCGGAGTCCGCGTTCGAGACGACGATGTCGGCCTCGACGCGCTCGCCGTCCGCGAGCTCCACGCCCGCGACCCGGTCCCCTTCCACGAGCACGCGACGCACCTCGGTTTCGAGGCGGATCCTTCCCCCCTGCCCCTCGATGAGCTTCACGAGGCCCTCCACGAGCGCGCCGGTCCCGCCCATGGCGAAGTGCACGCCGTGGGCCCGCTCGAGATGGGCGATGAGCGTGTAGATGGCCGAGGTGTCGAACGGATTCCCGCCCACGAGGAGCGGATGGAAGCTGAAGACCGTGCGCAGGCGCTCGTCCGTGAGGTAGCGGGAGACGAGCGCGTGCACGGAGGCGTAGCAGCGGTGGCGGATCAGCTCCGGCGCGACGCGGAGCATGTCCGTGAAGGAACCGAAGGGCTTGTGCCCGACGAGTTCGAAGAGGCGATAGATCTCTGCGCTGCGCTCCATGAAGCGTTCGTAGCCGTCGAGGTCCGCCTCGCAGAAGCGGGCGACCTCCCGGCGCATGGCCTGGGGGTCACCGCTGTAGCGGAAGATCTCGCCGTCGTCGAAGCGCACGAGGTAGAAGGGATCGAGCGGCACCAGCTCGACGTCGTCGGCGAGCCGCCGTCCGGCGAGCTCCCAGAGCTCTTCCAGGAGGAAGGGCGCGGTGATGATCGTCGGCCCCGCGTCGAAGACGAAGCCGTCCTGGCGGAAGACGTAGGCGCGTCCCCCGGGTGCGTCGAGCCGTTCGAGCACGGTGACGTCCCAGCCCCGGGCCCCGAGGCGGACCGCCGCCGCGAGGCCGCCGAAGCCACTGCCGATCACCACCGCGCGCCTGCGTCCACTCATGTCCGTTCCCGTCGAGGCGGCCCTGCCGCCGGTTCGTCGACGCCCGTGTGTCCCGCGCCCGGGACCGGAGTCCGGGCGATCCTGGATCCGAAGATACCTGCTCACCGGCCGCGGGTCAGGATTCCTCGTGCGAGAGCGCGTGGCGCACCCGGCGCACGGCGAAGGCCACGAGCAGCGCCACCACCGGGATCGCGAGCCCCGTGACCAGGGTCCCGTCCACGGGCACTCCGCCGGCCTCGAGCCCCTTCGCCGCGTACCCCACGAGGCCGACGACGTAGTAGGTGATCGCCGCGACGGACAGGCCCTCGACGGTGCTCTGCAGCTGCAGCTGCAGCTTCACGCGCCGGTTCATGGACGCGAGGAGCTCCTGGTTCTGCTGCTCGCGGGTCATCTGCACCCGCGTGGCCAGCGTCTGGATCATGCGCGCGGTGCGGTCCACGAGCCCGTCGAGGCGCTCGGAGACGGCCCGGCAGGTGTTCATGGCCGGGGCCAGGCGCCGCTCCGTGAACTCCTGGAAGGTCTGCAGGCCGGCGATGCGTTCCTCCCGCAGATCGCGCACGCGCTGACGGACGACCTCGTAGTAGGCCGCGGCGGCACCGAAGCGCGCGTGGGTGGCGGAGTCCCGCCGCCCGAGGTCCGCCTGCAGGCGCGAGAGGCGCTCGAGGAGCCCCGCCTCGTCCTCCGGCGAGGCCACCACGAGCGCGTCGGCGATCTCGGCCAGCTCCCGCTCACAGGCCTCGAGCTGCGGCACCAGCGCCCGGGCCACGGGCAGCGCGAGGAGCGCCATGAGCCGATAGGTGTCGAGCTCCAGGAGGCGCTGCACGCTGCGCCCGGTCTGCCGCGCGCCGCCGGCGTGGTCGAGCACGAGGAGCCGCGAGAAGCGGTCGCCGTGGATCCGGAAGTCCGTGAGCGCCGTCTCGTAGCCGCCCTCGATCACCGAGCCCACGAGTTCGTTGCCGTGGAAGTAGTCCCGGGAGACGGCCTCCAGGTCCACGGGGTCCGGCGTGGCCGGCACGAGCAGCACGTGCGTCGCCGCCATCACCTGGCCCCCGAGCCCCGCGAGCCACTCGGCGGGGACCCGTGCGAACACCGTGTCCGCGAAGGAACCGTCGCCGGCGTCGTCGACCAGGAAGGTGTAGCGCACGAACTCCGTGTGCTGCTCGAAGGTGACGCGGAAGGCGCCGAGGTCGGCGCTCACGTGATTCACGCCGGCGGGCGGCGCCGGGCCGTCGAAG